>CAIVKH010000158.1 GCA_903906425.1 uncultured bacterium | reverse complement strand
CGTGACGGCCAGGGGCAGCAGCCGCGGGCGGCGGAAGAAGGTCCAGAACAGCAGACCCCAATACTGGAAACGCTCGCGGCCGATGATGCCGAGGCGGAAGGTGGAACGGAGAAACGCCGAGACGTTGCGCCAGTTCATGGTCGAGGGGATCTGGGGCGGGCGATATTCACGCAGGAACGTGCGCACCCGTTTGTAATAAGGGCCGGGCGCGTAGATGTGCTGGAGGATGCGCCGGTAGCCGGCGCGCAGTTTCTCGATACCCATGCGCGGCACGACATTGGTCGTCCCGTCTGAATTGTTGCCGGTGGACAGGCCGGTGAGGCGGCCTTCGAGCTTCAGGCGCGCGTAGAGCTTGGTGCCGGGCGGGGCGCTCAGCATGCCGACCATCGCGGTGACGATGCCGCTCTTCTGGATGAAGTCAATCTGCCGTTGGAAGATCGTGGGCAGATCGCTGTCGAAGCCCACGATGAATCCGGCCTGAACCTGCATCCCGGCGCGCTGGATTCGTTTCACATTTTCGACCAGATCGCGGCCGCGATTCTGCTTCTTGTTGCATTCCGTCAGGCTCGAATCGTCCGGCGTTTCGATGCCGACAAAAACCGTTTCGAATCCCGCCTCGACCATCAGTTTCATCAGCTCCGCATCATCGGCGAGGTTGATTGACGCCTCTGTGAAGAACGGGATCTTTCGTTTGCCCTTCTGCCATTCGATCAGGACGGGCAGCAAATCTTGCTTCAGATGCTGTTTGTTGCCGATCAGGTTGTCATCCACAAAGAATACGTCGCGATGCCATCCGGCGGCAATCAGCGCGTCCAATTCGGCCACGATCTGCGCGCCTGTCTTCGTCCGCGGGCGATGGCCGAACATGGACGTGATGTTGCAGAACTCGCAATCGAACGGGCATCCGCGCGAAAACTGGATGCTCATCGAGGCATAGCGCTTCAAATCGGCCAGCTCCCACATCGGCACCGGCGTCTCGCGGATTCCGGGAAATTCCGTCGTGCTGTACAAGTGCCGCGCACAGCCCGCCTCGAAATCGCGCAGGAATTCCGGAAGCGTCACCTCCGCCTCGCCAAGAACGAAATGATCAACCGTGGGAAAATCCGCGTGTTCGGAACTGAAGAGCGGCCCGCCTGCGATGACGATCTTGCCGGCCGCTTTGCAGCGCGCGATCAGTTCGTGGGCCGACGGCCGCTGGGCCACCATTGCGCTGACGAGCACGACATCCGCCCACGCTATGTCCGTGTCCAGCAGCTTGCGAACATTCACATCGATGAGCCGCTTCTCCCATGCCGGCGGAAGCATCGGCGCGATGGTCAGCAGCCCGAGCGGTGGCAGCGCCGCCCGCTTGCGAATGAATTTCAGCGCGTGTTTGAAGCTCCAGAACGTGTCGGGAAATTGCGGGTATAGAAGAAGTGCTCTCATCAAAGACTAATATACGCACTTTCACATCCAACACAGGACAATTCACATTTTTTTCGCTGTTCCTCTTTCAAGTTTCCAATGATTGGAAGTCGCGGAGCCGCAAATTTCCAATCATTGGAGGTTCTGCCGGCGAATCGTGAGCGCCAGCGGGCGGGACGTCTTCCGCTCCGATCAGCGCGCAGGCTTACGGCGACACGCCGCGTCGACGCGGTGCGGCAGGCGTTCCGCAAAAGGTTTGATGATGGAGGCGGATTTTATCTAGTGTGTGCCCCAAGAAGCGTCGGTGGCGTGGCGTTTTTCAGCGGCGCGTCGGCCCAAGAGGAAAGGAATCGAAAATGTCGAACTACACGATCGGTCTGGATTTCGGTACGAATTCTGTTCGCGCGCTCATCGTTGACGCGGGCAGCGGCGAGGAAGTCGGGATGGCTGTCCACAACTACGAAATGGGCGAGGCGGGCGTCATCGTCGGGCGCGATCCGAACATCGCGCGGCAGCATCCAACGGATTATCTCGTCGGGATGGAAAAGGCCGTCGCCGCCGCGCTGAAAAACGCGAAGAGCGCGAAGGGATTTTCTCCGGACAAAATCATCGGCATCGGTGTTGACACCACCGGCAGCACGCCGATTCCCGTGGATGCTGACGGCACGCCGCTGGCGCTGAAGCCGGAGTTCGCGAAGAATCCCGACGCGATGGCGTGGCTCTGGAAGGATCACACCGGATTTGCCGAAGCCGCGGAAATCACTGCGCTGGCCAAAAAAATACGCCCGCAGTATCTGGCGAAATGCGGCGGCACCTATTCCTCCGAATGGTTCTGGGCGAAAATTCTCCACGCAAAACGCACCGCGCCGAAAGTTTTCAAGGCCGCCTACACGTGGGTCGAGCACGCCGACTGGATTCCCGCGCTGCTCACCGGCACCGAACATCCGTCGAGGTTGAAACGCGACATCTGCGCCGCCGGCCACAAGGCGATGTTCAATCCCGGCTGGGGCGGCTATCCCGACGCCGAATTTCTCGGACAACTGGATCCAAAGCTATCCGAATTGAGAAGTACTCTTCAGAATAAAGCCTACAATGTTTCCGATTCCGCCGGCGGACTCACCACCGGATGGGCGAAGAAATTCGGATTGCGAGAAGGAATTCCCCTCGCCGTTGGCGCGTTCGACGCACACCTTGGCGCGGTCGGTTCCGGCATCCAGCCCGGCACGTTCGTCAAAATCATTGGAACCTCGACGTGCGACATCGCCGTCAGTCCGCTGAGCAAAACGTTGCCCGACATTCCGGGCCTCTGCGGCATCGTTCCCGAATCGGTTTTGCCCGGCCACTACGGCCTGGAAGCCGGCCAGTCCGCCGTCGGCGACATTTTCAACTGGTTCGTCCTGAAAGTGCGCCCCGCCGGCATGGGACACGCCGAGTTGGATCGGGAAGCATTGATGCTGCGGCCCGGCGAAAGCGGCCTGCTCGCGCTGGACTGGAACAACGGCAATCGCACGATCCTCGTTGATCAGCGGCTCACCGGCATGCTCGTCGGCACGACGCTGCACACGACGCCCGTCGAAATTTACCGCGCGCTGGTCGAAGCCACCGCGTTCGGCGCGCGTGCCATCGTCGAGCGATTCGAGGAATATGGCGTGAGCATCAAGCGCGTCGTCAACTGCGGCGGAATTTCCATCAAGAGCCCGCTCACGATGCAAATCTACGCCGACGTTTTGAACCGCCCGCTGGAAATTTCGCGCAGCCCGCAAACTTGCGCGCTCGGTGCGGCGATGTGCGGCGCAGTCGTTGCGGGACGCAAGGCCGGCGGCCACGACAACTTCGCGCAGGCCGCGAAAGCGATGACCTCGATGCACTCGACGAAGTTCAAGCCGGTCGGCGCGAACGTGAAAACCTACGCGAAACTTTACGCGCTCTACAAACGCCTGCACGATCTCTTCGGCACGCGCGACTACGCGGCGAACCAGTTCACGCTGATGAAGGAACTGCTCGAAATCCGCGACGCGGTGCGCCGCTAGCGCCGATTCCAATCATTGGATATTTCCGCTCCGCGTTTTTCCAATGATTGGAAGTTTGCGCACGCGGTCTTTGCCAATCATTGGAAAATTACGTCGGCGCTCATGCCGGGGCGGAGGCGGACGGAATCGCCGAGACGGATTTTTACGCCGAAGACCTGCTTCACGCGTTCGTCAACGGTCTGAACGTTTCGCGGCGTGAATTCGGCTTTGCGATTCACCTGCTCAATCACGCCGGTGAAATCTTCGCCGGGAAAACCGTCAACACGCAGCGAAACTTTTCCGTTGGTGGCGACGCGTGCGAGCCACGGTTCGGGAATGTAAATGCGAAGCCAGAGGTTCGTCGGATAAATGATCGTTGCGATCGGGCCGGCGGGCGGAACCACGTCGCCGAGTTTTACGTGGAGTGTTTCGAGCGTACAGGCGGCCGGCGCGGCGACGCGAAGCTCGGCGATCTGCGTGTCTATTTCGCGAAGCTGGGCGCGAAGGCGGTCAATTTGTTCGGGACGTGTGCCGGCGACGAGTTCGTCGAAGCGGGCCTTCGCGGCGGCGGCCTGGTTTTCGAGCGAGCGGGCGCGGGTGAGCGCGGCATCGCGCTCGGTGTCGCTGGTGGCATTGATCGAGAAAAGATCCTGTTTTCGTTTCGCCTCTGTGACGGCGTTGTCGAGTTCGGCGGCGAGGGCGTCCCACGTTTTTTTTGCGGCGGCGATTTCCTCGACGCGCGGGCCTTTGACAAGTTCGTCGAACTGGGCCGCGAGCGCGGCGCGGCGCGGGGCCAGCTCGGACGCGGAAAGTTCGGCGACGGGCTGGCCGTTGGTGAGCGTTGCGCCTTCGTCCGCAAAAAGTTTTTCGACACGCCCGCCGTAGCGCGAGGCGAGCCGCGCGTCGTCAGCCTCGATGGTTCCCGAAACGCGACTGGTGGTCTTGTCGCGATTGAACGCCCCCCAGACGATGACGCCGCCGATGAGGATCGGAATGATGAGCGATCGAACATGCATGACCGCACTGTAACACGACAGCGAGGAGTTGCGCCACAGCTTCGCGTGCCGGCCGCTGGCCGGATTGCGCGCGCGGATGCTCTGCGATCGAGCCGCAAAATCCTTCAACTGAAATTCAATTAGGGTTTGCCACGTTTCCTGCGCGTGACTATTCTGCCTGCGTAAGGGGAACGATTTGCCGGGACTGGGGGTTCCGGATTTGAGAGGCGGAGAATCGTGACAAGCCGGCAGTTGGTGTTGGTTGTTTTTGAAATCGAGGGCCACCAGATTGCGGTGCATCTGAGCGCCGTGGATCGTGTCGTGTACGCCGTCGAAATCACCGAGCTGCCAAAGGCCCCCGCCATTGTGATGGGTGTGATCAATGTCAACGGCCGTGTTGTTCCGGTTTTCAATGTGCGCAAGCGGTTTGGTTTTCCCGCGCGTGAAATGACGACGACGGACCAGTTCATTCTGGCGCACACGTCGCATCGCGAAGTGGCGCTGGTGGTGGATCACGTGCGCGGCGTCATCGAATGTCCGGCGGAGGACATGGAGGCCTCATCGGAAATCCTGCCGGGGCTCGAATATGTCGAGGGCGTGGTGAAGCGCGACGACGGCCTGATCGTGATCCACAATCTGGAAGAGTTCCTTTCGATTGAAGAGGAAGAATTGTTGGGGCGGCTGGTAAAGGCATGAAAGACGACGAAACAGTCGTTGCGGCGAAATTGCCGGGGGAGTTGCTGGAGCGATTCAGCGAATTCATCGCCGAAAAAATGTGCCTGCATTTTCCGCGCGAACGCTGGCCGGAGTTGATACGGGGCGTCCGCCATGCGGCGAAAGATTTTGGGCAGCCCGGCGCGGAGGCCTGCATCCACTGGCTGCTTTCGACGCCGCTGACGACGCAGCAGATCGAGATTCTCGCGGGCCATCTGACGGTGGGCGAGACGTATTTCTTCCGCGCGCCGCAGACGTTCGAGGCGCTGGCTGCGGAGATTCTTCCCGAGTTGATCCGCGAGCGGTTGAATAACAACCAGCGGCTGCGCATCTGGAGCGTGGGCTGTTGCACGGGCGAGGAGGCCTATTCGCTGGCGATACTGGCCAGCCGCGCGGTGCCCGATTTGAAGCACTGGCACGTGACGATCCTGGCGACAGACATCAACCCGCGGTTTCTGCACAAGGCGGAGGCCGGTGTTTTTGGCGCGTGGTCGTTCCGCGACGCGCCGCCGTGGCTGCAAGATCGCTACTTCACGCCCAGGCCGGGCGAGCGGCACGAAATTTCGCACGCGATACGCAAGATGGTGACGTTCTTCCCGCTCAACCTCGCGTCCGACGCGTATCCATCGCTGCTGAACGACACGAATGCGATGGACCTGATTTTGTGCCGGAATGTCCTGATGTATTTCACGCCGGCGCAAATGGAGAAGGTCGTGGAAAAGTTGCGCCACTGCCTCGTGGATGGCGGCGGGCTGGTGGTCAGCCCGAATGAGGTTTCGCAGTCGCTGTTCTCAAAATTCGAGTCGGTGCATCTGCGCAACGCGGTCTTTTATCGCAAGCCGCTGCCCGGAGCGCTGGAGCCTTTCGCCGACGTGATCGCGCCGGTCGAGGTGGCCGCGCCGCCGCCGCCGCCGCCGGAACTGCCGGCGCTTGAAACGGCGCACGACCTGTTCGACAAGGGTTTTTATCCCGAGGTGCTGAGCACACTGGGCACGCAGCCGTCTGATCCGCAGGCGATGTCGCTGATGGCGCGGACGCTGGCCAACGAAGGCAAGCTGGCCGACGCGCTGATCTGGTGCGACCGGGCCGTGGCGGCGGCGGCGCTGGATCCGGTGATGCGCTATTTGCGCGCGACGGTCCTGCACGAGCAGGGCAATTTCGAGGAGGCGATGAAGACCTACCGGCGGGCGCTTTATCTGGATCACGATTTCGTGCTCGCGCATTTCGCGTTGGGAAACCTTTGCAACGAGTGCGGGCATCATCGCGATGCGCGGCGGCATTTCCGCCATGCGCTGATGGCGCTGGAGAAGCTGCCGGCCCACCAGGTGTTGCCGGAGTCGGAAGGCATCACGGCGGGCCGGCTCGAGGAAATCGTCCGCACGCTGCTGGAATCGGGAGAGACGCATGACTGACGACCTCCCATTCGGCGTGGAGACGCGCAACGATGTTCCGCCGCCCGCGCGCGTTTTGCACGACCGGGCGATGGCGCTGGCGCGCAAGCCGGAGCGGCCCGAGGAGGCGTGGATCCTGACGGATGTCGTGGAGTTCCAGCTCGCGCGGGAAACCTACGCGGTCGAATCGGCCTGCGTGCGCGAGGTGCAGCCGCTCAAGCGCCTCACGCCGCTTCCCGGAACGCCGCCGTTCATCATGGGCGTCGTCAACATTCGCGGCCAGCTCATCACCGTGCTGGACCTCAGGAAACTCTTCGAACTTCCCGACAAGGGCATCAGCGATTTTGACAAGCTGATCATCCTCCATTCGGCCGGCACGGAGCTGGGCATCCTGGCCGACGCGGTCATCGGCGTGCGCTCGCTGCAGCTTGGCGGCATGCAGCCGTCGCTGCCGACGCTGAGCGGCGTGCGCGCCGATTATCTCAGGGGCATCGCCGACGACCGGACCATTCTGATTGATGCGACACGGTTGCTGGCCGACAGGCGGATCATTGTCAACGAAGGAGCATGACAGGCAGGCGACGCAGAAAAACGGGGCACGGGTGGACATGATTATCGGGGCGACAGGCAGAAGGCGGACACGGCGGCGGCGCAGTTTCCAATCATTGGAAACTGGCGGCGCGGCCATTTCCAATGATTGGAGATTTGCGGGGGCCGCGAGGGGGGCGTTTTCGGTCGCGACGGCAGGGGCGATGGCGGACGCGGCGATGGCGGCTTCCTGTGGGCCGCGTGAATTCGGAAAGGAACCGGCATGATTCTCAAGGGGCTGACGATCATCGGCGGCAAGACGATCCGGAGGCAGCTCGTCACCGGCGTCATGCTTGTTTTTCTGGCGGTGATGACGGCGTTCGTCACCTATCTGCTGAGCGCGCAGCGGCATTTTCTGCTGGATAAGGCGCGCTCACACGCGCTGATCCGCACCGAGCTGCTGGCCGCCAGTTGCCGGCAAAGCGTCATGAGCCACGACATCACCAACCTTCAGGAGGTCGTCCAATCCATGCACGGCGATTCGAGCATGTGCCATGCGATGATCATTGATCTGGGCGGGCGCGTGCTGGCCCATTCGGACCCGAGACGAGTAGGGCAGGTGCTGACCGATGCAACCAGCAAGAAGCTGCTGCAGCACGAGGGCAAGCTCGATTGCACGCAGTGCCACACGGCCGATGAAATCCGCCGGCACTCGATGAGCCGCGACACCTGCTCGGCGATCCTTTCCGAGACGCCGCAGACGCTCGAGATCGCCGTGCCGATCTCCGGCACCAACGGACCGATCGCGTGGGCGCGGCTCGCGCGCGATCTTTCCGACGATAACGCCCACCTGCGAAGAATCATCGAGGCCGCCGCGCTCTTCACGCTGGCGGCCCTCTGCTTTGGAACGCTCGTCGTTTCGCTGATGGCAGGCGCTGTTCTCCGGCCGCTGCGGATACTTCTGCGCGGTACGGAACTGCTGGCAGAGAACCGGCTCGACCAGCGCCTTGCCGTCACCGCCGAGAATGAAATCGGCACGGTCGCCAAGGCGTTCAACAACGCGCTGGACCGGCTCGACAGGCAGACCGGCGAGCGGCGTCGCGCCGAGGAAGATCTCGCGCGGCAGGTCCGGCAGATCCAGGAGAGCGCCACCGTCCTGTCGGCCTCGACGGCGTCCATTTTCGAATCGGTGCAGCGGCTGGCGCGCAACGCGACCGACGCGGCGGTGGCCGTGACCGAGGTGACGACCTCGGTTGAGGAGGTCCGGCACGTCACGCAAATGGCGACGAAGAAAGCCACGGACGTTTCCGCTCGCGCCCAGAAGGCCGCGGATATTTCAGCCATCGGCCGCCACTCCACGGAGGAAAATGTGGTGGCCATGAACCGCATCCGGCAGCAGATGGAATCCATCGCCGGCAGCATGACGCACCTTAGCGAGCAGACGCAGACCATCGGCCAGATCATCACCACCGCCGATGAAATCGCGGCGCAGTCGAACCTGCTGGCGGTCAACGCCGCGATCGAGGCGGCGAAGGCGGGCGAGCAGGGGCGCGGCTTCGCGGTTGTCGCGCAGGAGATCAAGAATCTCGCGGAGCAGTCCAAGCAGGCCACGCGGCAGGTCCGCGGAATCCTCGGCGACATCCAGAAGGCCACCGGCGCGGCCGTCATGGCCACGGAGCAGGGCAGCAAGGCGGTCGAATCGGGCGTGCGGCAATCGTCGCAGGCGGGCGAATCCATCCTGACGCTGGCGCAGGGCGTCGGCGAATCCGCGCAGGCCGCCGTCGAGATCGCCGCGTCCAGCCAGCAGCAGTTGATCGGCGCGGATCACGTCGCCGCGGCGATGATGAGCATCAAGAACCTGACCGCGCAAAACGTCGCCAGCATGACGCAGCTGGAAATGGCGGCGCACGATTTGAACGAGCTGGGCCAGCGGCTCAAGGATTTGGTCGAACGGCATGAAACCGGACAGCAGCAACAACGAGGAGAGTCGAGATGAAGAATTCAGCACAGGCGGGGCGCGGCCTATCGCGCCGGCATGACCGCAGTTTCCAATCATTGGAAAACTGCCGGACGCAAGTTTCCAATCATTGGAAACTGCGCAGGAGTTTGATTGCCGGCGTGCTTTCGGCGACGACGGGCGTGGTGCTTGCGGAAACGACGCAGAGCATCGAGGATTTGAAGAAGCTCACGCCGGAGCAGCTGATGTCCGTCGAGGTGCAGACGGTGACGACCGCGTCGAAGAGGCAGGAGAAGGCGACCGACGCGCCGGCGCAGGTGATCGTGATCACCGCCAGCGACATCCGGCTGCGCGGCTATTCGACGCTCAAGGACGTGCTGCGGGACCTGCCGGGCATGGAGACGATCGAAAACTATTTCAGCGAGGTCGGCACGCAGGTTCCGGTGCGCGGCATCGCGGGCAACAACAAGATCGTCGTGCTGGTCAACGGCATGCGGGTCAATCCGCCGGGCGGCGAGAATTTTCCGTTCCGCAGCGATTTCAGTGTTCGCAACGCGGAGCGCATCGAGGTGATCTACGGCCCCGGCTCAACGCTCTACGGGCAGGACGCGATCAGCGCGGTGATCAACGTCATCACGAAATCGCCGGGCGACAAGGCTTCGGGCGAGGTGGTGGCGGATGGCGGGCTGAATCGTGAACGCGAGTTGTTCGGCACGTTCGGCGGCGCGGTGGACAAGGATGGAAATCTCAAACTGTCCGGCTACGCGCAGATTCACAATTCGGACCTGACGAAGCTGAACAAGGAATATCCGGACTGGTGGAAGCAGTACAGCGAGCTGGCCGCGCCGCGCGGCGAGGGCGTCGTGCCCTACCGGCAGGACTACGGGGTGAACCTGTTCGGCCGCCTCGACATCTTCAAGGATTCCTACATCCAAGTCTGGGAGCGCGACTCGAAGCGCAGCAGTTCGGAAGGCGGATATCCGCCGGCCTACGTTCCGGAAGCCGTGTGGGAGGACCAGTCCACTGTCGTTGAAGGCAAGAACACCTGCGGGCTTTCCGAGAAGGTGAAACTCGAATCGGCGGTGACCTACAATCATTTTGAGATCAATCCCGACACGCGCTACGTTTTCAACACGCCGGACCTGCCCAACGCGTGGTTCCTCAACGACTATAAATATGGAATTGGCGAAAGCTTCGCGTGGGAAGAAACGATCCGCGCGGAAATCACCGAGAAACTCTCGCTGGTCGGCGGCGCGATGGCCAGCACCTACAACATCATTCCCAAGTCAACGATTCCCGGCGGCGCGGACACGGGCCAGAACATTGATCAGCAGGGCGGATCGTTCTCTTACAGCTATCCGGAAGATCCATCGCAGTTGTACAACATCCCGCGCGTCGTGCGGTCGAAATACCAGACCTACGCGGGCTATCTGGAGGCCGGTTGGCAGTTCGCCCCGCGGCTCAAGCTGATCGCCGGCACCCGCGTGACCAAGGACACGCGGTTCGAAGACACGCCCTTCACACCGCGCGCCGCGCTGGTCTATGACATCACCGACGAACTCACGGCCAAGTACATCTATACGCGGGCCTATGTCGCGCCCGCGCCGTACTTCGCCAACGCCGTCTATGACAACGGCACGCTGCTGGCCACGGCAAATCCCGATCTGAAGCCGGAAAAGGCCGAGACGCACGAGGTCAACCTCTCCTACAACAAGAAGAATATTGGCCTCGGCCTCAGCGGTTATGTCGGTTCGCAAAAGGACATCATCACCATGTCCGACCAGGCGATGCCGCAGAACATCCTGGCGCCGGTCGTCTATCTCAATGGCGATCCGAACCAGCCGCGGACGCTCGTCCACACCGCCAATGGCGGCGACAGCCGCAGCTACGGTGGCGAGCTTTTCGGCCGCGCGACCTTCGGCCCGGTCAGTCCGTGGTTCTCCTATTCATATGTTGATTTCACCGAGAACAACAACGGCATGAAGGCCGGGCTGCCCGGCATCTCCGCGCATAACGGCCGGCTCGGTCTCACCTGGGCGGTCACCTCGAAGCTTTTCGTCACACCGAGCCTCGTGATCCGCTCGACGCCGGAGAACATCAAGCCGGGCGTGCTCGACGACGAAATCAAGTCGCCGTGGCAGGCCGATGTCTATGCCCTGTACAACCTCAACAAGTGGCTCGACATCTTCGCCGACCTTCGCAATGTCACCGATAACCACTATGCGCTCGGCGGCATCAGCGGTTCCGCAGTCCCCCAGGAAACATTCAATGGCGTCGCCGGCGTCCGGGCGACTTTCTAACCATGAAGACACCAAATTACATTTTTCGGACCGTCGGCGGGCCTCCGGCAAAACCGCGGTTCCGCCGGGCGATCCTCATCCCGCTCCTGCTGGCGCTGCTTGGCCTCGCGGGCTTCACCGCGCCAGCTGTGCGCGCCGACCCTGGAATCTCGAAGGAATATGAGATCAAGGCCGTGTTCCTTCTCAACTTCATCCAGTTCACCGACTGGCCGGAATCAGCCTTTGCCTCGTCCAACGCGCCGCTGCGAATCGGCGTACTTGGAGACGACGCGTTCGCCGCCACGGTTGAAAAAGCCGTGAGGGGCGAGGCGGTCCGGGGCCATAAGATCGCGGTGATGCAGGCAAAGAAAACGGAAGAGCTGAAAGACTGTCAGGCGGTCTTTGTCGGCAAATCCGAACGACCGCGAAACGTACAGATCCTGGCGGCCTACAAAAACTTGCCGGTGCTGACCGTTGGCGAAAGCGAAGATTTTGCAACACAGGGCGGCATCTTCAACTTCTTTGTCAAAAACAGCAAGGTCCACTTCGAAGTCAACGCGGGCGAGGCCCGCAGGAAGGGGCTGAGAATCAATGCGCAATTGTTCAATCTGGGAGTTATCGTCGAAACGAAAGAAGACTGAAGGAGCGCCATCATGACAAGCGACATTGCGGCAACGTCCGGCAAGTCCAGCTCACGAAGCTTCCAATCATTGGAAAACTGCGCGAGGCTCTCTTCCAATCATTGGAAACATAGGTGTGAACATCCGGTCTTGCCGCCAATTGCGGCGGGATTGCTCTCGGTCGCGATGCTGCTTTTGATGGCTCCTCCCAGCCCCGCGGCGGACGCAGCCGCGGCCACGCCGATGAGTCCCGAAGCACTTAGGACGCTTACACTCGAACAGTTGATGAGTGTGGATGTCGGTACGGTCACGACTGCGTCGAAGAAAGAAGAGAAGTCAACCGATGCGCCCGCGATGGTTTATGTCATCACCGCGAATGATATCAAGCTGCGTGGTTATCAAAACCTGAAGGATGTGTTGCGCGACCTGCCCGGCGTGGAAACGAGGGAATACTATTTCGTGGAGGACGGCACGGAAGTTCCGGTCCGCGGCATCGTCGGCAATAACAAGATCGTCGTGCTGGTCAATGGCATGAGGGTTAATCCGCCTGGCGGCGAGAACTTCCCGTTCCGCAGCGACTTTAGCGTGCGCGATGCGGAAAAGATCGAGATCATCTATGGATCAGGGTCCACGCTCTATGGGCGCGACGCGGTGAGCATGGTGATCAATGTGATCACCAAGAAGCCGGCCCAGGCCTGGTCAAGTGAAGTTAGCGCCGATGGCGGCCTTCACGCCGAAAGAGACGCTGGCGGTTCCTTCGGCGGCGCGCTTGACAAGGACGGAAAGCTCAAATTGTCCGGCCATGTCCAATATCACGATTCTAACCTGACGCCACTGGACAAGGAATACCCCAAGTGGTGGAAGGACTATTACAATGTGGCCGAGGCGAAAGGTGCGGGGACCATACCGGAGCGAAGTGATTTCGGACTGAACGGCTTCATGCGGCTGGATGCCGGCGATTTCTCGCTGCAGACATGGTATCGCGATTCCAAGCGCTCCAGTTCCGACAGCGTTGCTCCGGGCATCGGATATGTCCCCGAGGCAACATGGGAGGACTATTCATGGGTTTCGGAAGCCAAGTACATATGTCAGATATCCGAAAAGGTGCGTCTCGATTCCGCGGCCACCTTCAATTACTTCGGGGTTGATCCGTCATCCCGCTACGTGTGGGAGGACCCCATGAACACCAATGCGTGGTACTACAATGACTACAAGTATGCACGCGGCTATTCCTATTCGGCGGAAGAAACATTGCGGGTGGATTTCACCAAGGATATTTCGATGCTGGCGGGCCTTAGCGCCGCCCATTATGACATCATTCCAAAGTGTACCGTGCCGGGCGGCGCGCATGGCTCTGTTGATGATATCATCGCGGAGGGGGGGAGCTTTGAATACTACAAGGCGGACGGCAGCGGACCTTATTACTTGCCGCGCGTCTGGAACCCGAGATATGAAGACTATGGCGCCTATGTGGAAGGCAACTGGCAGATAATGGAGCGGGTTAAGTTAATGGCCGGCATCCGTTGCGACAAAGACACACGGATTGACGACCCGTCTTTCACGCCGCGAGCCGGCGTGGTATGGAATGCAACCGATGATTTCACGATGAAGTACAAGTATGCCACGGCCTACGTCGCACCCGCGCCATATTTTGCTTATAATGTTTATCAGAACAACTATCAGATCAGCACGGCAAATCCGGATTTGCAGCCGGAAGAGTCGCGGTCTCACGAGGTTGATTTCGAATATGCGA
The DNA here is from genome assembly GCA_903906425.1 of uncultured bacterium. Taxonomy (GTDB): domain Bacteria; phylum Verrucomicrobiota; class Kiritimatiellia; order CAIVKH01; family CAIVKH01; genus CAIVKH01. The sequence goes on along the minus strand of CAIVKH010000158.1, from coordinate 13,492 downwards.
AGAAAAATTTCCAGCTCGGCCTAGCTCTTTATCACGGAGACCAGAGAAACCTGATTCAGATTTCAGATCGAAATCTGCCGCTGAACGTTATCGACACTGTTTATCTTGATCCGGCGCTCACCGAACCCATGTATCTCATTCATTCTGTCAACGGTGGCACAAGTTATAATCAGGGAGTGGATTTCTATGGGAGGGCGACGGTGGGTCAGCTCAGTCCCTGGTTCTCCTATTCCTATACCGACTTTGAAATGGATGCGGGCGGTGTGAAGACGGGTTTGAACGGTATTTCGGCGCACAATGGCCGCCTCGGCATCACATGGGCGGTAACATCGAAATTGTTCATCACGCCTAGCCTGATGATCAAATCCACTCCCGAAAATGTGCAGCCGGGTGAACTGGGTCGTGAGCTTAACACGCCTTATCAGGCTAACTTATACACCTTGTATAACCTCACGAAGTCTGTAGATATCTACGCGGACTTGCGGAATGTCACTGATCATCGATATGCCTCCACAGGACTTTATGGAACGGCGGTTCCGCAGGAAACCTTCAGCGGAGTTCTGGGCGTGCGCGCCTATTTCTAGCAATGAATAGACTCATCGCCATATTCGGCATTGGAACTGGCGGGGGGAAGCGCCCGGCCATCCGAAATTCGTCGCGTCGCGACGGCCGGAAGATTGGCCTGAGTGTGGCTCTGTTGGCATGGGCTGCGATAATGTCGCTGAACACGATGGGCTATGCCGCGCCAGCGGACGAAGCTGCCATGTCAAAGGAATATCAGGTCAAAGCGGTTTTTCTTTTCAACTTTGCGATGTTTGTCGAGTGGCCGGCCTCGGCGTTTGCCGAGGTAAGCTCGCCAATTCGCATTGGCATCCTCGGCGCGGATTCCTTCGCCAAGACGGTGGAACGGTATATCGAAGGCGGAACCGTCAGGGACCGCAAACTCGTGGCCGTCGTCTGCCACAGGATTGAAGATGCGAAGGATTGTCAGATTTTGTTTGTCAGCCGGACCGCGCAGGCGCGGATCGCCGAAATTCTGGCGGCTTGCGGCAGCGCACCCGTGTTGCTTGTAGGCGAGAGCGAAGGCTTCGCGGCGCGCGGCGGCGTCATCAATTTCTTCATCAAGGACAACAAGGTGAAATTTGAAATTTATCCGGACGCTGCACAGCGGCGAGGCATCAGAATCAGTTCCGAACTTCTGAAGCTTGCCCGGATCGTGAATTCGGAAAATGAGAAGGAGCACCCCTAGTATGAATTCGTTTCGCAATCTCCCCATCCAGCGCAAACTCACGCTGGCCATGTTGCTGACCACCGCCGTTGCCCTGGCCCTGGCGTGTGCGGCATTCTTTGTGTACGAGTTCATCACCTATCGCGACACGCTGGAGCGCGACATGACCGTGCTGGCCGATGTGCTTGGCCAGAACAGCACCGCCGCGCTGAAATTCGACGATCAGACCCAGGGCGAGAAAACGCTCGAGGCTCTGCATGCCGAGTCGCACGTCATGGCCGCGTGTCTGTTCAAGGACGAAACGAACCGCATGGCCACCTATGTGCGCGTGGGTGCATCGCAAGTTCTGCCGGATGCGCCCGGCCGTGACGGGAGCAAGTTCGAGCCGGACCGCCTGGAGTTGATCAGGCCGATTCTCCTGAACGACAGGCGTGTCGGAACGATCTTTCTGCGGGCCGACCTCGAAGGCATACGCGAGCGACTCCGGCTCTATTTCAGCATCGGCGCGGTGGTCTTTCTCGGCTCCTGCCTGCTGACATTCGGCATCGTGCCAGTCCTGCGCCGAGGCATTTCGGACCCGATTCTGGCGCTGGCAAAGACCGCGCGCGAGATCTCGGACAAGAAGGACTATTCCGCCCGCGCGACAAAACATAACAGCGACGAAATTGGCAGGCTCACCGACGCGCTCAACGAGATGCTTGGCGAAATCGAGACGGGCCAGCGAGCGCTGCAGGAAGCGCACAACTCGCTGCTCAAGCAGACCGGCCAGATCATGGACAGCGTCGGCGTGCTCACCGGATCGGCCAGGCAGATCCTCGATTTCAGCACGCAGGTTTCCACCAGCGCCACCGAGACCGCGACGGCCGTGACGCAGACGACGACGACGGTCGAGGAGGTTCGCCACACCGCGCAGATCGCCGCGCAGAAGGCGCGTTCGGTCGCCGATGCCGCCCTGCGCGCCGCGCAGACTTCGCAGGAGGGCAAGAAGGCCGCGGAGGACGCGTCCGACGGAATGCATCGCATCCGCCAGCAGATGGAATCCATTGCCGACAGCATGATGAGGCTGAGCGAGCAGAGTCAGGCCATCGGCCAGATTATCGCGACGGTGGAGGATCTCGCAGCGCAGTCGAACCTGCTGGCCGTGAACGCCGCCATCGAGGCGGCGAAGGCCGGCGAGCAGGGCAAGGGCTTTGCGGTCGTCGCGCAGGAGATCAAGAATCTGGCCGAGCAATCGAAGCAGGCCACCAAGCAGGTGCGCGGCATCCTGAGCGACATCCAGAAGGCCACCGGCGCGGCCGTCATGGCCACCGAGCAGGGCGCGCGCGCGGTCGAAAGCGGCGTGACGCAATCGTCGCAGGCCGGCGACTCGATCATCAAGCTGGCCACGAACGTCGCCGAGGCCGCGCAGGCCGCCACGCAAATTGCCGCCTCCAGCCAGCAGCAATCCACCGGCATGGACCAGATCGTAGGCTCGATGATGAGCGTGAAACAGGCCACGACCCAGAACGCCACCAGCGCGCGCGAACTGGAAACCGCCGCGCACAGCCTGAACGAGGTCGGACAGAAACTCAAACAACTGGTGCAGGAATACCGCGTGTGACGAACGGCCGCGAACAGATCGCGCGGGCCGGCCGCGTCCGGCCCGCGTGCGATAAATTTCCAATGATTGGAAAATGCGGCGGCGCAAACTTCCAATCATTGGAAGCTGCGGAGGAGATTTTGCGGGCATGAGCAGCCAGGAAGAAGAATTTCTGAAGTTGCTGCGGGCGACGTTTCAGACCGAGGCCGAGGAGCACATCCAGGCGATGTCCTCCGGCCTGCTGGAAATCGAGAAGGCGGCGGACCGCCCCGCCCGCGCCGCCGTCATCGAGAAGATTTATCGCGAGGCCCACAGCCTCAAGGGCGCCGCGCGCGCGGTGAGCCAGGCCGACATCGAGGCGCTCTGCCAGGCGCTGGAGAGCGTCTTCGCGTCGTGGAAGCGCGGCGAGTCCGAGCCTGTGCCGGCCGCCGTTGCGGTCATGCTCCGCGCGGTGGATGCAGCATCGGGCATGCTCACCTCCGAAGCGCCGGTCGCGCCCGAGAGCCTCTCCGCGCTTGTGCAGGACATCGCCGCCGGCGGCGCGGTGCGGCAGGTTGCCGCGCCGCGCAAGGAGGCCGCGCAGGTGCCGCAATCGGTCGTCGCCGAAAAATCAACCGCGACCGAAACGGTGAGGATCCCGACGGCCAAGCTCGATGCGCTGATTCGCGAGGTCGAGGATTTCCTGCCGATGAAGATGGCCGCCGGCCAGCGTTCGGAGGACCTGCGCGATCTGGAGGCGGTGATCGGCCGCTGGCACGAACAATGGGCCGCGGTTTTCCCGCGCCTGCGCGACCTGCAGCTCTCGATGGACCGGCAGATCGCCCCGGCCCCGGCGGACCTGCATCACGTGATTGACTTCGTCGAGTGGAACCAGCATTGCCTGAAACTGCTCGAGGAAAAGCTCGCCGCGCTTTCGCGTACCGCCACGCACGACCGCCACGAAATCTACAAGCGTGTTGACGAACTGCTCGATGGCTCCAGAAAACTTGCGATGATTCCGTGCCAGACCGCCCTCAACGGCATACCGAAGATCGTGCGCGACCTGTGCCGAGACCGCGGCAAGGAGACCGAACTCGTCGTGCGCGGCGGCGAGGTCGAAATGGACAAGCGGATCCTGGACGAACTGAAGGACCCGCTGATCCACATCGTCCGCAACTGCATTGATCACGGCATCGAGACGGCGGAGCAGCGGACCGCGGCTGGCAAGCCGCCGCGCGGCGTCATCAGTATCGAAGTCCGGCAGATGGAGGGCAACTGCGCCGAGATCGTCGTGAGCGACGACGGCTGCGGTGTCGATCTTTCGAAACTCAAGAGCGCCGCCATCACGACGGCTGCCCTGTCCTCCGACGAGGCTTCGCGCATGGCGCCGCAGGATGCGATCAATCTGATATTCGAGTCCGGCGTTTCGACCAGCGCCGCGGTCAGCGAGATTTCGGGCCGCGGCCTGGGCCTGGCCATTGTGCGCGAAAAGACCGAAAAGCTCGGCGGCCACGTCACCGTGGAATCGCAGCCCGGCAAGGGAACAACCCTGCGCATGGTGCTGCCGCTGACGCGCGCAACTTTCCGCGGCATCCTTGTGCAGGCATCGGCGCACACGTTCGTCATTCCAACGGCGAACATGGAACGCGCGCTGCTGCTGAAGCGCGACGAGCTCAAAACGGTGGAGAACCGCGACACGATTTCTTTCGAAGGCCAGCCCGTTGCGCTGGTCCGGCTCAGCGACGTGCTCGGACTCGAGCCGCGAAGGGGCGTGCCGGAAATTATTCCCGCTGTCGTGCTGCGGCGGGGCGACCGCCGCATCGCCTTCGCCGTGGACGAAGTCCTTCACGAAGCAGAGGTGCTGGTCAAACCGCTCGGCCCTCCGCTGGTGCGCGTGCGCAACATCGCCGCGGCCACCGTGCTCGGCGGCGGACAGGTCGCCGCAATCCTCAACATCACCGACCTTCTTGAATCGGCGGCGAAGCACCACGGCCCGGCGACAAGGATTGAGACGCCGTCGCACATGACAGAAAGCCGGAAGGCTTCGATCCTCGTTGTCGAGGACTCGATCACCTCGCGGATGCTGCTGAAGAACATCCTCGAAGCGGCCGGCCATCGCGTGAAGACGGCCGTGGATGGCGTGGATGCGCTCACGACGCTGCGTACCGAGGAATTCGACCTGGTCGTGTCGGATGTGGACATGCCGCGGATGAACGGCCTGGACCTGACCGCGCGAATCCGCGCCGACAAGCGGCTGGCCGACAAACCCGTGATCCTCGTCACCGCGCTGGCGACGACGGAGGACCGCGAACGCGGCGTTCAGGTTGGCGCGAACGCATATATCGTGAAAAGCAGCTTTGATCAGAGCAATTTGCTGGCGGCTGTGGAGCGGCTCATGTGAGCAATCATGCGTGAAAAAATAAAAGTTCTGATTGCGGAAGACTCGCCGGTGGTTCAGCTCCTGCTGGCGCATGTCCTCAACGCCGATCCGGATATTCAGGTCATCGGCACGGCCTCCGACGGGCTCGATGCCGTCGAATTTGTCCGGCGGCAGAGGCCCGACGTCGTGCTCATGGACATTCACATGCCGAACATGGACGGCTTCGAAGCCACGCGACAAATCATGCAGACGCACCCGTTGCCGATTGTCATTTGCAGCGCGACGATGAAATCCGCCGAGATCGAGAACACGTTCCGCGCGCTCGACGCGGGCGCGGTTGCTTCCGTCGAAAAGCCCGTCGGGATGGGCAGCCCGAATTTCGATGCCATGGTTGGCAATGTTGTTCAGACCATCAAGGACATGGCCACGATCCACATCACCCGCCATCGCCCGCCGACCTATCACGGCGGCCCGCCGGTTGTGACGCCCCGGCCCGGTGCGTCTGTCAGGCTCGTTGTCATCGGCTCTTCGACGGGCGGCCCGCCGGTCTTGCACACCATTCTGGCCGGCCTGCCGGCAAATTTTCCCGCGCCGGTACTCATCGTGCAGCACATCGCGGCGGGCTTTCTCGACGGCATGGTCGGGTGGCTGAAAAAAACAACGGGGCGCGCGGTCAGCATCGCGATGCACGGCGAGAAGCCGCTGCCCGGGCACGTTTATATCGCGCCGGACAACGTCCACATGGGCGTCGCGCCCAGCGGCGCCATCATCCTCAGTCAGCACGCGCCGGAGAACGGCCTGCGCCCGTCGGTTTCCTTCCTGTTCCGCACCGCAGGCGAAGTCTATGGCGCGAGCGTCGCGGGCGTCCTGCTCACCGGCATGGGCCGCGATGGCGCGGATGAACTGAAAACGCTGCGCAACCTCGGCGCGGTCACGCTTGTTCAGGACAAGGAAAGCTCCGTCGTCCACGGCATGGCCGGCGAGGCCATCAAGCTCGACGCGGCCTCCTACATCCTGCCGCCGGACCAGATCGTCGCAACGCTCGCCGGGCTTGTGCGGCTGGCGCAGAAATCCAGCAGCCGCGAAACGGCATCGGGAATCTTCCCGCCTGATCAGAACCAGAAATGAAATGGGAATTCACTTTTCGACATAGAAAAACGTAGCTTCGGATGGACAACACCAGCCATGAACCAGGAACCCCTCATCGACGCCTCCGCTGTGGCGCAAATCAAGGAAATCGGCGGCAACGAACTTTTCGTCAAGCTGGTTGACCTGTTCAACGACTACGTCGCCGGCAGGATTGCCGCCGCCCGCAGCGCGATGGAGCAGGGGAATTTCACCGGCGTTCAGGAAGCCGTCCACCCGATCAAATCCAGCGCGGCCAATCTCGGCGCCCGCCACGTGCGCGAACTGGCCCAGCAGATCGAGCAGCTTGCCCGGCAGCAAAACGCCGCCCCGCTGCCCGGCCGCATCGCCGACCTCGAATCCGCTTTCGTCGGCGCCCGCGCCGAACTGCAGCGAATGCGCTCCGACGCCGCCGGCTGAAAGCGCCCGCGAAAACTTCCAATCATTGGAAATGACCGCCGCGCTGACTTCCAATCATTGGAAACTTGCCGCGGCCGGTCTGGCGCGAAAATTATTGCGCGGCGTCCGCCGGGCCGTCCGTCAGAGCGGTTCCGCAAGGATCACGCAGGGCGACGCGGCCCAGCCGCGGCGGAGTGCTCTGCGGTTCAAAGTCGCATCCAGGTCGCGGCGCCACGACCGGCAGCAGCGGGCCACCGCGCGGCGGTTCGCGCCGAAGAGCCGCGCATGATCGCGCCAGCCGGCCAGCGCCAGGACGCCGCGCCCGCCGGACGAATCCCACAGCGGCAGCAGCCGGTCGGCGAAGGTCTCGAGCAGTCGCGCGTACGTCAGCTCGTGCGCAACCTCCGACTTCACCAGCGCGGACGCGTCGAGCCGCCACGAATTTTCGCCCGCCGCGCGAAGCAAACCGGCACGAAGCAGCGGCAATAATTCCGCCGGCGCGGAAAGAATCGCCGCAGCGTCCGCATCGCATTTCGGAATCGCGCGGCGAAGCATCGCTCGCGACGCCTCCGCGTGGCCGAGTTGGTGAAGCGTCCGCGCGAGACGAAAATCCATTTCGGGTTGCGACCACGCATTCGTCGCCGCCGCCGCGCCGACAGCCAGCGCAACCTGCGTCGCCGTTTCGGGCGCAACTCCCGCTTCCGTCAGCGCGCTCATCGCGAGCGCGGCGGATGCGGCCGGATTATGTTCGTCGCGCAAAATCATTCGCGGCTGATGAGTCCTTCCACTTCGCTCAAAAACTGGTTCACATCGCGGAACCGGCGATAGACGGAGGCGAAGCGGACGTAGGCGACCTCGTCGAGTTCCTGCAGCTTGTTCATCACCTTCTGGCCGATGACCGTGCTCGGCACCTCGCGCTCGTATTCGCTCTCCACCTCGTTGATGATCGAATCCACGACCGCCTCGACCTGCTGCGTGCTCACCGGCCGCTTCTCGCACGCGCGATGAATTCCGCCGACGAGTTTTTTGCGGTCCAACTCCTCGTGCCGCCCGTCGCGTTTCACCACGCGCAGGCTCGTGCGCACAACCTCCTCGTACGTCGTGAACCGGTGGCCGCACTTCAGGCAGACGCGCCGGCGGCGGATACAATCCCCATTCCGCACCGCGCGGCTGTCGATCACCTTGTCATCCACGTGCGTGCATTTTGGACAGCGCATATTCCATCATTCCTTCGTCATGGCCGCTACATCTTGTGGCCGGTTTCACAACTTGCCCAGATGTTGGGGCGCTGTCAATGCGCGCCGGAGAAACGAAGCCGATCGGCAAGAACCGCGCGCGCATCGCGGACGATGCGGAGATTTCCAATCATTGAAAAAAACGAAAAGCTAAATTTCCAATCATTGGAAGTTTCCGAACTCGCGCCGGTGGGCGGAGCGAACGGGCCACCTTCGCGCTTTCCAACCAGTCGAAAAAATGAAACAAACAACTTTTACGAAACGCAGATTCGAATTTCGGAAGCACAGGAAAAAATGAAAATGAAAAAATCATTCGCAAAATATTTTAGTGCGCTGGCGATGCTGCTGATTGTTTTCCAATTCTCGGCATGCTCAAACCGGACTGAAACTGCAAATCAATCGGCAAAGCCAATGGAAAAGAATGACAAGACTGAACCTGCAAATCAACCGGCCAAGCCACCCGAAAAGAAAGACCAGACATATCGCTCTGTTCGTGGTGGCGTCATAGCAATCGTGTCTTCCGATGAATTGGAAATCCGCGAACACGGAGAAAACATCGTTTGCAAATACACGGAGAAAGACAACAAGCTTCGCGTTGTCGTGAGTGCGCTTGGGACAACAAGGGCAATGTACTTCAACATCACGCCAAATGGTCTCGTCGGTGAGCAAGGAGAAATTTATTACGACCCTTCGAACAAAGACGCAGAGCGTGCCGCCATGGCAGCAACCACAATGCCGTCGTGCCAAAACAATCTGCGCCAGATCAGCGGCACCAAAGATCAATATGCACTGGATCACAATAATAAAGGTCCATCTTCATTTAGTGATTTGGTGCCGATCTACCTCAAAAAAACACCGGTCTGTCCCGCAGGCGGAACCTACATCATCGGTCCGCTTGGCCACGATGCACAGTGTACGATTGCCGGACATACGATCTGACTAATCCTGCAATTCCCATTCATCCTAGCCAAAATATTCGCGCGTTTGGATGAAGCGGAGAATCAGGATGTGCGCAGTTCATCGTTGATTCGTCGTGGGTCCTGCCGGCAGTCGAGCACGCGGAAGACGAGCACGTCGCCTTCGATCATTTTGTAGTAAATCGCGAAAGGAAACCGGCGGGAAAGGGCGCGATGAAATCCGAAGATTTTGCGATGAACACCGCCATGAAGCGCGAGGGCGTCAATGTCGGAAAACAACGTGTCAAAAAAATAATCGCCCAGGCCTTCACCCTGCCGCTCATAAAATCGCCGCCCATCGGCCAGATCAATCAGTGCGGAGCGGAGAATCCGAACATTCATTCAAACGACTTTCGAAGCTGCCGTTTCGCATCGGCCCAGCCGATGACCTCTTCGCGTCCGGCGGCGAACCGCTCTTCGGTCTTGCGCAATTCGTCGGCGTGCCACGCGGGCGATTCAAGCGCGCCTTCGTCGCCGGAAAGATCGGCCCACAGTTCCTCCATAAGTTTCACTTTTTCGGTCCGGGGCATCTGCTGGAGTTTTACTGTGCTCATGAATCAAACCATAGCGTCGGGCGGCAACGCCTGCAAATTCTTCCTCGCCGTTTCATTTCCTCGACGCCGTCACCGCGAAATTCGCGTGCTGCTCGGCGATGTAAATCGAGCGGAGCGCGTCGTACGACGCATCGAGCCGGTCGTTCACGATGACGAAGCGATAGTCCTGCCAGTGCTTCAGCTCGTTGGCCGCGTGCTCGACGCGGCGCGCGATGACGGCCTCGGAATCCTTGGCGCGCGCGACCAGCCGCTTCTGCAAAACTTCAAGCGACGGCGGCACGATGAAAATGTCCACGAACCCGCACCGCAGCGGATCGTCATCGCGCGTCGCCGCCAGAAAATTCCGGATTTGCTTCGCGCCCTGGACATCAATGTCCATCAGCACATTTTTCCCGCGCGCGAATGCGTCGGTGATTTCGGAACGCAGCGTTCCGTACAGATTGCCGTGGACGATTGCGTGTTCGAGAAAATCGCCGGCTGTGATTTTCTTCTCGAAGGCATCGCGCGTGAGAAAGTGATAATTCACGCCGTCCTCCTCGCCCTCGCGCGGCGCGCGCGTGGTGCAGGAAACGGAATAGACGAGGTTGTCGAACTCCGCGAGCAGCCGCTCGCAAAGCGTGGTCTTCCCCGCGCCCGACGGCGCGGAAACGACGAACAGCAACGGACGAGTTGGAAGATGAATCATGCTGAAACCTGAATTCTCATTCGACGTTTTGCGCCTGTTCGCGGAAGCGTTCGAGTTCGGTTTTGAACGCGACGACGCGCGTGGCGATGGCGGCGTCGTTGGCTTTCGAGCCGATGGTGTTGATTTCGCGGTTCATTTCCTGCGCGAGAAAATCGAGCGATTTGCCGGACGAGTTCTTTGCGCGGAACATTTGTTTCGTCTGCGCGAGGTGGCTGTCGAGCCGCGTGATTTCCTCGGTGATGTCGGACTTGTCGGCGAAGACGACGATTTCGCGTTCGATGCGTTCTTCCGGCAGCGGCATTTCGGCCATCGCGGCGCGGACGCGGGCGCGGAGATTTTCGCGGTAGCGCGCGACGACGCCGGGCGCGGCTTCGCGGATTTCGGCGAGCAACGCGGCCAGCATCGCGATTCGCGCAGACAAATCTTTTGCGAGTTTCGCGCCTTCGCGCGTCCGCATTTGAAGCAGGCCCGCGATGGCTTTTCGCAGTGCCTGCTGCAAGAGCGGCCATACGGCTTCGACATCTTCCTCGATGGATTCGGCGTGGAGAACGCCGGGCAGCGCGATCAAATCGCGAAGCGACAAATCGCCGGCGACGCCGATTTTTTTTGCGGCGCGGCGGAATTCGGCGACGTAGGCAGCGGCGACATTTTCATCAATGCGGATTGCATCGCGCTGGCGCTGTGCGGAACCGTGAACGGCGATATCAACGGTGATTCGTCCGCGAGAAAATTCTTTGACCAGCTCTTCCTGGACGCGCGATTCGAGCAGCGCAAGCGGTTTCGGCAGATTGAGAAAAAGATCGAGCTGCTTGCGGTTGACGGAGCTGAGTTCGACCTCGACTTTCAGTCCGCCGCCCGCAGCGACGCCGCGGCCATAGCCGGTCATGCTGCGCACGCTCATGCCGCACCAAGAGAATTTTGCCGGTCACGTTTCATGGTTTTGAAGCTAACAAAGCCGCAAGGCGGAGTACAGGCTTTAGCCCGCGCGGCCGGCCGGAGTCCGCCCTTGCAGCCCGCGGCACGGTTCGTGCATGATGGCGGCCAGACAGGAAGAATTCGCCATGCCCGACAGATCAATTTCGAAAGCCAGCAGTGACGCGGAACTCAAAAGCGCGATCATCGCATTCGAGCAAATTCTCGATGCCGAGCCGAATGACCGGCTCGCCCTCGAAACACTGAGCGACGCCTACGGGCGCATGGGCGAAAACGCCAAGGCGACGGTTTATCTGGTCCGCCTGGCGGAGGTCGTCGCGAATGAACAGGACGCAAAGACGGCTCCCGAAATCATCCGCCGTCTGAAATCGATGGGAAGCACGCCGGAAATCCTGCAGGCGCAGAAGCGGCTGCAGGATGTCATGAAGATAGAATCGGCGTCCGCCGCGCAGGCCGAGGTGCCGGCGCGCCGCTCGCACGACATCACGCGCGAAGTTTCGCTGGCGTGGGACCTCCTGCAGGCGGAGGAAATTTCGCAGGAAGAGTACGCGCTGATCGTCCAGGATCTTTCCGAAAACTCGACGAAGAACATCGATGTTCCCGTGACCGTGCTGCACGCGTTGCAGGACCGCAGCTTCAAGAATCTCGACCGGGTCCTGGCGTTCCTGGCGCGCACGGGCGGCAAGCCGCTGATTTCGCTCACCCACTTCGAAATCCAGCCTGATCTGGTCAAGCTGTTGCCGCAGGAATTCATGAGCCATCGCGGCGCGATCGTCTTTGAGAAGATTGGTATTGATCTGCTCGTGGCCGTCCTCAATCCGTTCGACACCGAGTTGCAGGATGAGATCCGCAAGGTCACCGACCGCCGCTGCCACTTCTATCTCGCCGGCGCCGCCGACTACGACAACATGCTGACGAGCATTCGCAAGTCGCAGTCTTCCATGGACGGCTGATGCGCGCCGCTCACGGCGTACGCATTGCGATGTCCAGCCAGTGCAGGGCGTCGTCGAGCCCCGCGTGCGCGCGATCCACCCACGCCTCGCCCCAGAAGAAATGGCAGCTCGTCTCGGCGCGCAGCAGTCGCCACATCGCCTCCTCGATCATCCGCTTCTTCTCCGCAGACGCGCCGCGCCCGTCGGCTTCCCATCGCGCCTCGTGAATTCGCTGGCTGACATCGGCCAGCCGCGCCCACGCGTCGCGCTGCATCTGCGATCCGGTCCACTGGACAAATCCGACGCCGTGATGAAAGCCCGTGTTCCACGCACCAGTACGAACGATGACCTGGCCGTGCGCACCGCAACGATCAAGATAATCGTCGATAAAAACCGGCATCACATTCGATTCGCCATGCCGCGCCTTGTGGACCAGAGGATGATAAAACGATCCCCAGAAATTCGACGCCCATCTCACATTTCGAAACCAGCCGCCATTTTCCCCATCGGTCGCCGTGCAAATCAGCGGCTCGAAATCGCAGAACTTCGTGCGCTCGTTCGCTTCGTTGATGAACCAGTCCGTTTCGAGTCCATTTTCCTGCGCGATGGACAAATCGCGGTCGCGCGGAATCACGACGATTTCGTCGTCGCCGAATTTCGCAATGTGCGGACGATAATGAATCTCCTCCCACTTCATCGGTGTGATCGGAACGATGTGTTCGGCATCGACGATGACGTAGCGATAGCCAGCCTGCTTCAGCAGCGGAATCATATCCATGCTGAAGCCCATTTCCGGCGGCCAGAATCCGCTGGACTCGCGCTCAAACAAATGCCGCCCGATGCCACGCCAGCGGTTGATTTGCTCGGCGCGGTCCGCCTCGGGAATCAGCGGAAAAACGGGATGATAGTAGCCTGTCCCGAGGATCGAGATCGCGGGGCTCCGATAATTCCAAAGCATGTCGCCGCACTTCACGATGCCATAAACGCGGGACTGAAAATCCGGATTCGACAGCGCCTCCAGCAGCGAGCCCGACATCGAAACATGAACGCGCGCGACATCCGCCCATCCTTCCACCGCGCGCGGAATCCGGTCGTAGGCGAACAGACATTCCTTCGCCTGCCATTCGTGCAGCGGATCGCGAAGCATGTCGTCGAGGTTGCCCCAGGGCTGATGAAGATTCAAAACCAGCGCGTGATGAATTGTCGTTGGCATTTTGCCTCCCGGAAAAAATCACGGCGCGACAATATGGGATGCCATGTCCGGGGCCAATCGCAAATAATCCCGAGTATTGAACATATAAATCCGCCTGCAAGCCGCCGCCCGCGCGCAACAGCAGACACGGGCGAGTGCGCTTTGGAGGGCGCAATATTATTGAACGCCGGTATAATCATGCGCTTTCGGAAACGATGAAAATATCTGTCAAGAGCTGGCTGCCCGTCCAGATGTTCGTGCCGCGATACGACGAACTGTCGCTCTTCCTGATGAGCCTGTCTTTTTGTCTGGTCT
>CAIVKH010000157.1 GCA_903906425.1 uncultured bacterium | reverse complement strand
GCGTCCAGATTCGCCGCTGAAGAGTTTATGGTCCAGGCATCCTGCAGATAGAATATCCGCGACATCTTCCGGATGTAGTCGAACTCGATCCGGATGAGATGCAGCCTCGCCTTCACGTCCGGATCGGTCGCCGCCTTTTCCGCCGCAGTTAGGAGCGAGTCCGCGTGCGCGCAGTATTCGGGAGTGTACATGCTCATCACGTGCCATTTGCTGTCATGGTAGGTTGAACGGGAATACTTGCGGCTCCAAGCCGGCATGAAGACGCCAAAGAAATCGGAATAAATCGCGATCTGCTTGTCCAGGAGTTCGAAGAATCTCGTCATCTGCGGCGCCACGTTGCCGAACGCGGCGGCGAGGAATTCGTTGTAGATTGCCTTCCAGTCAGCCGAGGGGTTGTCCATCATGCGACCGTAAACGTAGTAGGCGGGGGCTTGCATTCCGCGCACATAGCCAATCGCGCCGTCGCGCATGGACCATTTCACGTTGTTTCGCGCCATGGCCTGCACAACTTCCGCCATGTGCTCCGGCGTCCGTTCCGGCAGATACGGGCCGGCCTGTCCGAACCCGGTGAAGGTTTCTTCAAAGCCGCAGATACCGGCTGGGAATTCAACGCCCTTGAGCCTGTCAAAATCCAACTGCGAGGCGAACTGGATTTGAACAATCACATTTGGCGGGAACTTCTTGATCACCTTTTCGTTCGCCGGGGTGTCCTGATAGTTCAGCATGACGATCTTCACGTCTGGATACTTCTGGCGGATGCGCTCGGTGATCGCGAAATACGCCTGCCACAGCCTGCCGGAGTCCCCGCGCGCGTGGATTTCCTCCCAGGATTCTGCCTTCCTTCCGAAAAGCTTGTTGCACTCCGTACAGTTGCATTTGCAAAGCCGATAAGCGTCCATGGTGGAAATCGCGATCGTTTTTTCGCCGTTCGTTATTAACCGTTCCGCCGACTTGAACATCAGATCCTGCAAGCCTTGGTTCGCCACGCAATATTCCATCTGATCGTCAGAAGATACTTTAATGTCGCAAGCGCGTTTTCCGTCCTTGTTCAGCGCGAAGTACTCTGGATGGCTTTTGGCGTATTCGGACGGCGCGATGACCTTGTACCAGCAGACTTCCGAGCCTAGGACGAAGCTCAACTGCGGGAAAAAGTTCATCGCGAGGTAATAGAACGTCTCGTGGTCGAAGTCATAGTTGGCGCGCATCAACGGCTTCTTGGTGAGGTCGAGTCCTTCCGGCACCGCGATCTTCTGCACCGGAGTGAACGCGATGCTCCTCGTATCAATCTTCAGGCGGTCGTCACCACTCGCGGTGCACTGGCTCTGGTCCATGTTCAGAAGAAGAAACCGCACTCCGGCGTACTCGCGCAGAAAATCGCAGGCGCCCTTGACCGTTCCGAGCAGCGCGAGCGGCGTTTTCGTGAACCGAATGGTCCTGACGGGATCCTTCTTGTCGTTTCCAGCGATGATAAGGTCCTTGCCGACGGCCTTGAGGTAATAAGTCCAGTCTTCGTGCCGTTCGACATTTATGCCGTTCGTCTTTGCGAATCTGGTCGCACCAAGGTAGATGCCGGGCTTGTTGTCTGCCTTCTCGCCCTCCTTCACGACGTTGATCGTGAACCCGTTCTTCTCGAACGCCGCCTGCATCAGTTTCGCGGTCATTAAGAGCCAGCGATCTACGATTTCATCCTGGGCCATGTCAGGAATCACAATCTGGTAATCGCACTTTCCGTTTTCGGCAATGACGAGGTCCCCGGCGTGCGCCGCGACCGACATCACCGAAGCCCCGTTGATGCGTGGCGTTGTCGGCGCGAGTGTCGTCAACGGCCCCCGCAATGACTGCACCGCCATATCGGCTGCGTGCAGCGCGGCCAGCGGCGCCAGCAGCAGGACGGTCAATGTCAGCAACGTGTTTCTCTTCATCCAATGTCTTCGGTCAGTTCCACAACGTTCACCGTGCTGATTTGCCAGCCAGCGGAAATTCATAGGCGGGTTGTATCAGTCTGGGAGATGCGTCGGGAGACAAAACCAGTCGATGAGCCCGCCGGGTGGATGGTGCGCGGCTGTCACACGCGCGCGTTTTGCGTGGACATCGGTGGTGTCGTAGCCACAAATAGGAGCGGCGTTGAAAACGCCGTCGAGTCCGTTGGTGGAGCCAGGCAGGAGAATGAACATGGCCCTGATCGAGTGTCCCGAGTGCAAGCAATCCATATCCAGTCAGGCGGCACACTGTTCACACTGCGGTTATCAAATTCTGCCGCCGCCGGTCCCCGTCCGGGCGAACAGACAGGGCATGCCCGGCTGGGTCATTGGCTTGATCGTCACCGCGTGCGCGATACCGGTCGTCATCTTCATGATCGGCCTGTTTGCGGCGATTGCCGTGCCCTCGTTCATCAACGCCCGGACGCGATCGCAGACCGCGGCCTGCCAGAACAATCTCCGATCGCTGGATACCGCCAAGCAACTGGCTGTCCTGGATCATGGATACAAGGCCGGGGATGTCATTCCCGAAACGGAGATCACCAACAATCTGCACCGGGCTATTCACAGTCTGATCTGTCCGGCTGGCGGCAGCTATACGCCGGGCACGGTGGACGAGGAACCAGCGTGTTCCGTCCACGGCACGCTGTCGGACGCGGGCCGGGGGTCATCGCGCAACTCGCCCGATGTGGAGAAGACTGGCACGCCAGAGCGGTGATGTCCTTGCTGCGGGAATGGGGCGCGTGAGACTCCGTAGAACGCGGATGAAGGCGCCCCACACGGCGAGCCATCTGCCCCCGCATCCGTCAACTCCCGCGTTCATGGCGCGAAGCGTATCCGCTCCGGCCGGCAACGGCCATCCGGGACCGACAGCAGTTCCAGCGAGAGGCTCAACACCGTGGACAAAAAGTGGGCTCAAAAGGAGTGGGCTGATGAGCCTTGGCAGAACTTGGAGCGGCGCTCCAATATTCGCCGACTAGATTGAAGGCTGCTCAGCGGAGTTCGCTGACTGTTCACGATTCGGAACGTCGCGGGGAGCCGCAGGCTACTCCAGGAACGTGAGCCCCTTCGACTCGATAATGGCGATGTTGCGGGGAATCAAATCGTGCAGTGGTTTCTCGATCAGGTAGGCGGCTACCCCCGGGTTTGACCCGCCTTTTGAGGTCAGGACCGAGTTCACGAATATCAGTTTGTTGCCCTTGCCTCTAATCTGGACCAGCGCCAGCAGTATTGCCTTCTGGTTCACGGGCAGGCCGTTGATCATCGCGTAAAGCTTCAACCGGCGCGGATCAGCCGCACGGTCCGAATGTGCGCTGATGTCCACCCGGGGGCTTGCGTTGCTAGCAGCCCATTCAGCGCGGTACTGGTGGTTCAAGTCCGCCATCTCCATGAGCAACTTCCTCGAGATCTCAACCGTCTCCATGTCTTTCTTCATTCTTCTGTCTCCAGCTTGATGACCTATTCTCCGGCCCCGGCTCCAACGATCCAGGATTCTCACGCCCCCCTGTGCCTGCCACCTGCGTTAGCGGTCGGCGGGGCACGGGTAGTTTGCAGTCCTCCTTAAAACCCGCTGATTGCGTTCCTCGTAGAAGGGCTGCAGCAGGTGCCGGAGATTTGTCACGTTGTCCGACCACGCGTTCGACCCACTGTAGCCCAGCATCTGCGCTGCATCCCGCTTCCCGATCTCGAAACCCTCCGGTTTCCGCACAAGGTTCACAAACCCGCGCATGTACCGGTCAGGCTTCAGCGTGCCGCTCTCCTGCCACTTGTACGCGCCGCCCAGCCGGAAGCCGGGCAGGACCGTCATCCACAGTGCCCGCAGCCACAACGCGGACGGGATGGCGAGCACCACGTCCACTGGCCGGTCCGTGCGCACGGCTCCGCGGTACAACGCCTGATACATCTCGTCCAGCGCGCACTGCGTGTACAGCTCTTGGAGCGCTGGGCTCGTAAACCGCCCGCGGGTCATCAGCGGCCTGCCCGTGCCGTCCACGTCGAACACGTCGGTGACCGGGATCGAACGGCGGCTGCGCAATGCCTCGGCCAGTACCATGTCATCGACCGTGGTAAAGAAACTGGAACCGGCCAGCAGCACCAGCGTGCAGTCCCCAAAACTGTTTGTCCCCCGCAGTTCACCGCGGCCCACTAGCTGGATATTCATTTGGGGATCCGGCCAGATGGTGCGTAATTGTCCCATGAGTTGGTCGCGTTCCGCCGGCGGCATGCTGCTGGCAACGGCCACCAGCACCCGACGGTGGCGCTGGAATGTTCGCCGCCTCAGCAGCCGGAGCATGGACCCGGTGTTCTGCGGCGTACGTGACCGGCGCGGGTTGGCCTGCACAACATACAGCGTGACGAGTTGCCCCCGGCGCTGGATGTCCTGACAGCTGCGGATGGTCAGCGTTTCTGAGTGCGGCTGCTTCGAGAGCAGCGCGCTCCCGTTGTGGATGACCAGCCTGTGGCAGGGCACGGAGCTCGCAGACAGTCCTTGTTGGCGGCGCAGCACATACTGAAAGCCGCTGTCAGCCGGCCGCTCGTGAATCACGTAGTTCAGGGCCCCGTGAACAGCCGGCCTGAAGAACTGAAGGATGTTGGACAGGATCTCGCGCGCACGATCCGGGGAGATCTCAAGCTTGTGGTTCCAGTAGGGTGGAATCTTCCAGCGCGCCGGACGCCATATGCAGCGACCAATTACCCTGGCTGTTGGCCGGTAGGCGAGCGGGCGGATGTTCACGTGCGCATAAAATTGTTCGCTGTACGTTGAACGCACGATCGGGTCTCTGCACATGAATACGTCAAGCGCCGCGCGCGTGCCTTGAAAGAGTTTCAGGATCGACGCTGTTTGCTCCGTGTGACAGTTGAGATTCAGATACTGTCCAACGCCCTGTAGTTCGTTGGATGAGAATGTGAGTTCACGGAATGCCGATGGGTCCTCGTCCACGATCACCGACCGGTCGCGCAAGAACTTCGATTTGGGATTCACCAGCAGGTCGAGGAACCCGGCATGCGCCATGCACACGACATCCGCCTTCAACTGTTCTTTGCGCTTGAAATATGAGCAGCGCGTCCGCGCCTCGCACGTGCGACATACGCGCTGGCGGTTGTTGAGCGAGCACTCCATCCACGTGTGCGGCTGTCCGCACAGCCGGCGGCAGTCATCCTCATCGAACCCGTGATAGCGGCCGACGTGCAACTCGGGGCGAAGTTCCTGCAGATTGTCGGCTGCCGCGAACAGGTCGTCGAGTGTCCGGCACACATATGCATATTGATGGTCGGGTCCGGCATGCACCGCCATATGACAGAGGCTCCAGGTTGATTTGCCGGATCCGCACGGCAGGTCGGCGATGAACTTCGCTCCCGGGTGATAGGCATGTTCGAGGAAGGTGGCGGCCTGCCTGGTCCCGGCCGCGAGCGCGCAACCAGCTATCTGTTGCTCGTATCGCTGGAGCATGGCCTCGAACGCCGGGGACAGGCTTCCGCAATCGGCCAACGGGATGCTCTTTGACCTACGCTCAAGAAATCTCAAGGGCGTGGGCGTGGATCGCGATCTGGGCGTCGGCGCATGATGCCGCCAGCTTCTGAACGAGCGCTCAACCTCCTCCTCCATTCGACTTTCATATTTTTCCTCGCCGACCACGCTATACCGTTCCATGATCTGCTGGCAGGACGGCAGGTCGTAGCCGCGCACGTACAGGCGTCCGACCTGCGAGTGGAAGGCTTCGCTGCGCTCGCCCTCCCCGTAGGACGTGGCCAGATCCTCGGCCACTTCCTCAGGCAGGTCCTCCAGTTTGACGGACGCCGGCTCCTCGGGCTCTGTTGACCGGCGGCCCTTCAATCCATGAGAAAACAGCCAATCCTGAAGCTGGCCCCACATGTAGGTTTTGCCGATGTACGGGCTCGTGACCAGTCCCCGAATCGGCTCGCACCCCGGCTTCAGGTTGAGTGTGCCGGGAACGCGGAACGGCCGTTCCGGCCCGCACGCGACGTCCGCGCACAGGATTTCTTTGAGTTGGGTGCCCGCCGTCTTGTAGAGTGCCAGCCGCACTGGATCCGAGCGCCCGCGCGCGGACACCAGCGAATACGCGACTTTGAACAAGTAGAATCCCTGGATGCCGTGACCGGTTTGCCAGCAAACGGATGGTTGCAGTGGAAGGCTTCGGATGTGTTGGAAGGCTTCGGGCGCTGTCTCGAAGAAATTTGGGTGCTGGTGTCCGACGGACCCGAAGTCCAGATCGAAGCCCAGGCCACGCACCCGCACGCAGCTACGCGCACTGGTGTCCCCCGAGTCGTTGAAGACCGCTGGACTGAAATAGAGGTTCGGTTGATCAAGCCGCTCGCACACGAACGCCACCGCGTCCTCCACGCTCAGGCTCTGGGAACGCCGCGCGCCCGGCCCCGCTCTAAACAGATCGATCTCATGGACGAGAACACGTTCCCCGCGCGGGAACAGCCGGTCCAGAAGCTCGCGCCAAAACTCCAGGGTGGTGCGCACGGTGGCACACTCTATCTGGGGGCTCTTCCAATAGAAGAATAATCAGCAGCTTCCTATTCTTTATTGGATACACCCCCAGTTGTGATCCGTGCAACACACAGTGCAGTTCACGGGGGGCGTGAATCCATTGAACAGTCCGAGCGAGCGCCGGCGTCCGTCGGCAACCTGACCGAGACAAGCACGTCGGGAGCAGGACATTCCTGTCTGAAAGTGCATACTCAAAACACATGGAGGCTGGGGGACCGGAGTCTCCTCTGAAAACAACCACCTTCTGGCATATCTTACCATTTTTCTTCCGTAAGTGCTTGGGCCACTGGTGCGCCTTCACCGGGCGTAAGAAGGCCACCGACGGTCGATGTCCTCCTGGCATTTCTGGCACAAGTCATTGGCGTTCAAATGCGCCTCCACCGGGCGTGCAACCGACACCCGCATGCGTCTTTTGCCGTAGGGGGTACCCAGTATCGACCTCCGATAGTGTTCGGATTTTCCACCCTTCCGGTCCATTTGTCTCAATCTTGACTCAAGTGCGCGCCTCGACCGGCCATCAGCGAGCGCGGTGGACTTTTCTAGGAGCCGCTGTAGGTAGGCGAGGGCCACGTTCTCATCGGTGGTCACCACCCTTGGATGGAGTGTATCAACCATGTCCGACTGCACATGCGTAGCAAACTGCCTCCATGTGCGGCGGGAGACGCCCGTTGCATCCTCAAACGCCTGCCAGCCCAGGCTCCCTGTGTACCGGTTGCGGAACTGGGACCATGCCCGGTGCCCGCTGTGTGCACGTCGGGGCACGATCTCCAGATACTGGCACAGGCAGGTGGCCATCCACACCCACAAGGGCTGCGGCCGGAAGCTGATGGTGGCCGCCGACTGCTGGAAACCGGGCCAGGGCTCTGCAAGGACCGCCGATCGCATATCCTCAATCATTTGATTGGACAGCAGTGGGCTGCATACGAGCCGGGTCTCGTTCATCAACAGCTGCCGGTGAATACGAGAAAACCCGAAGGTCAACAAGCGGAGGGCGGGTACGCTCCGTACCAGACGCAGGCTAGATCGGCGGCGCTTTCTGCTAGCGACCCGCTGACCTGCCGCCGCCGCATCCGTCACCGCCATTATTGACGACTTGTCATGGCTCATTTATCGCCCCCCCCCTCTTTTCGGGCATCTCATTCCACTCGCGCCCGTCGAGCAACCGGCCGGCAGCTTCCTTCATCCGGCCACCCCACTGCTTGAAGAAGAAAGGAATTCCCCGGTCCGTGCATTGGTCGCGAATATCGCGTGCCCACGCAGGATCCATCGGTCTGGATCCCGGCCCGCTTTCACCACCGACAATCACCCAGTGAATGCCTTGAAGATCCATGCCTGCCAGCGGGCCCAGCAACGGTTCGCAGCTGAGGAACCGAATACGAGCAGGCACCGTGCGCAGGTCATGGATGCGGCCCACGAGCTCGGCGCGCTCCACGCTGACACCCATCCACACGTTTGACGGCCATGACAGACGGTCCGCCAGTTCACGAAGACGGGTGCCGCGTTTGGTCAGGATCTGAAACGTGTGGCGCGGATTTCTCGCCATCGTTGCGAACACCTGCCGGATGAAACTCAACGGCACCTTTTCATGGAAAAGGTCGCTCATCGAGTTGACGAAGATCAACGACGGCTTGCGCCAGCGATCCGGAATCGTCAACCGGTCAGGATGCAACGTCAGGTCAAACCCGTGTTCGTAGCCCGGCCTGCCCATCGCCTGAAGACGGCGGGCCATGACCGCCGCGTAACAGTGAGCGCATCCGGCACTGACCTTGCTGCAGCCGGTGTTCGGGTTCCATGATTTTTGCGTCCACTGGATCTTGGTCGCGCTCATACTTCGTTCTCCGCGGCCGCCAACTCCGCCTCCAGCGCGCGCTGAAGACTACGAGCCTGTGACGCAAGACCACATTTCTTCGCCTCCATGTCATCGCCCAAGTCGCGTGCACAGGCCGCCCACAAGCGAAGTGAATCCGCATCCATGCGCGTGTCTGCATCGCGTGAGGTGATCGCTTCCGCCACCGGTTCCGACCTTTGTTCATCTTCAACGTCGGATTCTTCAACCGACGGTTTCTTCGGCGCGGCCGGATGGCCGACCTTCTTGTCCGGCGAGCTGGCTGCACTTGCAACCGAAGCCCGGTCACCGTCGAACCCCTCGCTATGCTTGGCGATCGACGAATCGATTGCCGGTTTCCCGCTGGACTGAGGCGCGGTCATCGCCTTCCGGGACACCGCTTCGGCGCGTATCTTGTTATACGCGGCGTTCGCAGACATTTCATCTTCCTTGACCGCGTCGATGATCAGCTGATCGCCGTGATCGAGAATTGCCCGCAGCTTCTCGATCTTCGTCCTGGACGTGCCCAGAATTTCTGCCGTTTTCTCGGCACTGCGGACCAAGACCTTACCTGAAGTCTTGATCGGTGCTTTATCGCTTCGACGGTCACCGCCGCGCTTCTGGCGTTTGTCCACTGCGATCAGCAGCTTCATGAGCATCCCATCGCTGGCATTGCGGCGGTGCGTCTGCCGCCGGATCGCATAGTGCAGCGCGGCCTCCTCGTCAGGGAACGATTTGAAGATCGCCGGGATGTGGGTCAATTTGGCTTCCCTGGCAGCAGATTCCCGCTGGTGGCCATCAACAAGGATATTCTTCTCCTTCCAGATGATAACCGGTTCGGACCTGTCGAATCCGCTGGTCTTCATCGCCGCGACGATCAGCGGCAGGCTGTCCGCGTCCGGTCCGAGCAGGTCGACAAACGGACTCGCGAGCTTGTAGCTACCGACGGGGATCTCCATCGGCTCATCCTCGGTGATGTTCGTTTCCAGCGTGTTGTCCTGCTGTGCATCCATGGGATACGCCGTGTCGAACATTGCCGACGATGAACCGTCACCGTCCTGCACCTGATTGTGGTCCATGGCCGGCTTCTCATCCACCACCTGACCCACAACATGCGGCGGGGGATCGGGTATCGTCAGAACGTCATCCTCGGCCTGCTTATTGTCCGTGCTCGGCGCAACAGCCGCCGGCTGTTCGCGGGCTGGCGGCGCCATCGCCTTCGATTCCTGCGCCCCGAGCATCAGGGCATCAAGCCGGTCCGCGTACGCGAGAGCCCGCTCGTTGCCCGTTCTCAAGAACTTGACGATGAACGGAAGCGAGCCGGCAAAATCCGGCTCTCGCAGAGCATTCCTCAGACTCGCCGCGAGCGTGCGCTCGGCATTGCCGAGGCCGAGTTGACTGAGCGATGACTGAATTTCGCCGATCAGTTCCAAGATTGCTTGGCGCTGGTCGTGGACATTTGTTGATGAATTATTCACGGCCGCCTCCTTGGATCGGGAGACGATCATTTTGCCGCGAGTACTCCGCGGGCTCACCGCGGTCGTCGAAGAGCACGAGCTGTCTGACTGTTCAGTTGCGGCAGCACATGCTTGTTCTGATGGTCGTGCCGCCGTCGCATCGAGATTATTGTGGATGTTATTCATGGTTTTTCCTTCTTGTGCTGGGTTACTCACGAGTCGGACCCGATCCGAAATGATTGCATCAACTTGTCCAGGTCGGCGCGCGCATACAGCGTGAGCCGCGAGCTCGGCCTGATGACGGGCAGCGATCCCTGCGCAGCCAGTTTGCTGAGCCAGCGTCGGCTGCAGTCGCAATACAACGCGGCCCGGTCGGGTCGCATGAACGCAGGAACGATCCGCTCGTGGTTCTCCGTGCTCATGGCACCACCTGTGTCGCGAAGTGGGGGAAGATCTCCTCGATTTTGACCCCCAGCGCGTCTGCGATTTTCTTCGCATTCTCTCGGCCGGGCCTCGCCGCCCCAGACTCGAACACGGACAACTTGAAGACGGAGACGCCTGACTGCTGTGCAAGCTCCACCTGCTTCAACTTTTTACTGACCCGCATTTCTTGCAATTTAGTTTTCATTACCATTTTCCTCGCTTTCACCCCCATGGAGACAGTATTGATATTTACCGGAGTCACATTATGGTCATAAGCCGGGATCGCGGGTGCGGTCCGGGGGCTGCAGCGGATATTCGTTCTCAGGTGGAGAAACAGGAGATTGCTGATGGTTGATTACGCGTCGTGTCTTGGAATGGAGAAGGCTGCTGCACACGTGGGCATCGGCCGGCGGCAACTGCATCGCCTTGTGAAAAACGGCAGGCTGAAGTCGTACGGCCCGGGGAAACGTGGCGGCAGCTATTTCAGAATACAGGACCTTGATCGCATCAAGAAGCGCCGCGCATCGCGACCCTCCGGCCGACGTCCGCAGACATCAAGTCCAGGGCTCTCACGCAGAGAAAGTGTACAGGAGCGAAAGGACACGGCAGCCGCCCTGCTGCAAGCCGTGTTGATTGTTGCAGACAGTCTGTACGAACGAAGACCGGATGATCTGGTTGGCCTCTACAGCGCGAGTAATTGGCTTGTACTGCTGCAGTCCCGTTTGAGCGCAGCCACCTTCGATGGCGAGATGGATGTGTTCGGAAGATTTGTCAAGAAGTGGGCTGCAATACGCGGTGTCCCGGTCCGCGCTATTCGTAGGAGTAAACTGTTACAAGAAGAACTGAGACCGCGGCTCTTGATCCGAGCGCAGAATCGAGGGTTCGACTGCCGGCGTATTGAGGAAGATTTTCACGGCCACTTCTCCGAACGCATCGGATCTGCACGAGCGGAAGTCATCAACTCGATGGCGAACGACGATGTTGTGCAGCGCATAGCCATCCGGGATCGCAGGCGAGCAATCACTCTCGGCCGCGTTTGCCAGAAGATCTCGTCAAACTGTACAGCACGCCAGATCGAGGTGCTCGCGCTTTATGTGGCTGCCGCCGCCTGCCCTTTGCGCTTGCCAAGGCGGATAGAAAACGAAACGTCAGTATGGGATCTTGAAAGAAAGGTGATCTCAGCGATCATCAGGGCGATTGTCGGCGACAGGCGGTTCAACGACTTGGAGTCGTTGCATGGGGACATCGGGGCCAAGTTCCAGCGCGAGCGACCTGATCTTCTTTTTTCCAGGGCTATTCAGGCAGGAGTTCCAAAACGACATGCGCTTTTGCTCGCTGATCCTTTCAGAGAATGGGCACGGACAGAAAACTTGCCCCCACCTCAAAACCCCATATCGGGGGAGAAGACAATTCCTGGATCCCGGAAAGGATTTCTTGAATACCTAGCATATAGAAACCGTATGGCGGGCGCGCTTGCAGCTACAGAGAATCTTGCACCTGTACTGGACGTGGAATTGATGTTCGCCACGATGATGCGCCTTGAGGAGGCGAAGAGAGACCCGAACGGCAACCCATCGGATCACCTACGGGAGGCTCCGCCCAGAAATCAGCCCGCAGGTGACAGAAAAGCAGTCCCGCGCCGTGAGGAGGTAAAGAGCGACCCACCGGGCAAGCCACCGGATCACCTAAAGGGGGCTCTGACTGAAAAGCAGCTCAAAATTGTCAGAAGAGCAGGCCTGACTTCCTACGTCAACAGGTACCGCTGGATGACGGAGGAAAGCAGGAAGCTTGGCTTGCCACCAAGCCGATTTCAGATCTCGTGGGCGGCCGGCGTGACCAAGTCCAGCGTGCGGGAGTTGTCGGGCCGCTTGTTACAAAAAGAAGAAATAAAGGCGATCATTACGGAATACAGATTGGACGATCTCCTTCCTGTCGCCGAACCCGGATTTCGCCGTCCTTCGGCCACGGGCCGCCGTCTGTCGCCCTCTAATTCGCAGCGAAATAATGGTGACTATAACGACATCGACGACCCGCATACTGAAACAAGGAACGACACCCAAGATCCGAGGGCAATTTCTCAGGAGACCCTGTTTGAGAATGGCGATTACGCAGTCGACGACTGTGGCCCACAGACGGACAACTCATGATCAGGGCGCGTCGTTGGTGAAGCTTGTGGCGCGTGCTTGAATTTCATTATGCGCTCGCAGCAAGCTGAATCACGTTGCCCTCGGCCGGTGGTTCGATCTTGAAATACTTCGCGCCCTCTTTGGCGGTTGCGAGTCCCTTGTAGTGGCGCTGGATGATGGCCGGGGAATTGCCCATCATCTCTGCGAGCCGCCCCTCGTGCGCGTGAGCCGCCATCCAGTGCGTGGCGAACGAATGACGCAACACATCCTGGGGCCAAAACGGAGGCAGCTTCGCGGCTTTCAACACGGCTTTGCGCCCGCGTTTAATCGTGATGGCGGACGGCGAGACCGGGCCGGTTGATTTACGATACGGCAGAAGCCAGCGAACCAGATTGTCCGGCATCGGCACTAGACGCGTGCGACGAACTTTGGAGACCGCGGCCGGAATACGGATCAGCGCTTCGTCGAGATTCACGTTGCTCCAGTCCAGGCGTGCGGCTTCGTCGGGGCGGAGTCCACCAAACGCCGACAGTGCAAAAACGGGTGTGATCGGGGCCGCGCCGCGAGTTGTGGTCCGTGTTGCATCGAGGGCCACAGCAGCGTGCATGATTTTCGCGACGGTTTCGACCGGCCAGAAAACCGGCTCCGCGTGTTCCACTTTGATAGGAGATATGACGGCAATCGGATTCACGTCAACTAGCCGTTGCTTCACGGCAAACGAGAACGCCGCGCCCAGGCAAGCCCGCATCGTGTTGAAGGATTTTTGTGGCACGCGCACTTCAAGAAATTGCTTCACATCATCGGCTGTGATGGACCTTGCAGCCTTCTTGCCGTAGTCAGTGGCAAAACGGTTCAAAAATTGCCTTCGTATCTGCACTGTTTTTTCACGGCGATTGTTTTTTTTGATTTCAGATACGTGCAGTGTGAATAGTTGCTCCACTGTCAAGGCGTCCGCAGCGGGATTCATCCGTGACCACAATTGAGCCGCGGCTTGAAGACTCGCGCGCCCATTCAACGTGGTGAGTGCGCGAGTCGCGTCGTCACGTTGCTCCGCAGAGAGGTTGAACCCGGCGAGCCCCTCGTTTGTCCGTTTAACTTTAATCTGCTGGCAATACATTCTGGCCGCATCCAAAGTCGCGAAGACCTTTGATTCACGAATGCCGGCGCGCCGGATCTGTACGATAAAATCATCTCGCATCTGTCGGATGGAAAAACCTCCTTCGCGGGCAACGACAGTTCTTTTTTTTCTCGTTCGTTGTCTTTTCTGTTGTGTTTGGTTTTGCATGCTTGGGAACATGTGGGAATAATGAGTCAGATTGCAAGCAGATTGCAAGCACTCCTAAATAATCACCATAATATCTAATATTATTGATTCTGCTCTGCTCATTTGTAATCAGCAGGTCAACGGTTCGAGTCCGTTTGCTGGCTCCATCTTTTTCACCCGATTTCCACGGCACATAATCGCATTTTGACCAATATAATAAATGCTTTCGTGAAGTGCCTGATTTTTCATGCGTGCGTTTGTTTGCGCGTCGTGACTTTTTGATGCCTGCCCCAAACGAGGTCGGAACCCGTAACATTACCGTAACATGTCAAAATCCCTCAAAAGTGCCTTCCCAGATTCTTTGGCGAGATGTTCAGGCGTAATTGAGACCTGACCGATCAGTGCGCACATTTTTTGTCGAGACCTATGCAGTTCACGAGCGTCGTGGCTGCCCCTGTTCTGTGCAGGGAATATCAGGGAAAGTTTGCCTGCCGCATCTCTGGTTAAGAACCGGAAATAACCGGGAATTCTCCGTTTAATAAACGGCAGAAAACATGGTTTTAGAAACCTTAGAAAACCAT
>CAIVKH010000156.1 GCA_903906425.1 uncultured bacterium | reverse complement strand
CAACGACGCCCCGTGGGTCGGCATCGCGACCAACGACCACGGCAGCTGGGGCAGCGCGACCAACGTCAGCGAAGACGCCAGCACCGACCCGGCCACCGACGTCGTGTGGGACACCGACGCCACCGCGACCAACCGCTTCCTCCGCCTGCGCGTCACCCGGCCGTAGGAAAAGTTTCAGACTTCCAATCATTGGAAAAATCCGCCTGCGCGTTTTCCAATGATTGGAGAAATTTCACCGCAGAGTTTCCAATGATTGGAAATCTTCGGGCGCGATTTTTTCGGGAGCGCCGCGTTATTCGGGCCGGAGCTTGACGCTGCCGACGGTCAGCGTTCCCTTGCCGGATTTGCCGCCGCGCATGACCGCCACGGCTCGGAGATGAGTGTAATCGCCGGCGAGCGGGGCGACCTCGAATGAGAACGGGACGTCGCCCCAGAATCCGCGCAGCGAAATCTGGTCTGCGGATTTTTTCGTGATCGTGATGACGATGCGCGATTCGACGCCGCGGCCGCCGGCCGATTCGGCCTCCGTCATCGCGCGATTGGTCATGCCCGCCGAATAGATGAGACCGCCGGCCGAATGATCATGCTCGGCCAGTTCGACGCGCCACATCTTCTGGTACGATCCACCCAGGACAACAAAGCCGCGAAGATCACCCAGCCTTGTCGTGTCCGGGTTCGTTTCTGCGACGACACCATAGAGGCCGATGCGAATCTGCGCGGTGGAGTTCGTCGGCATGTCCTCGGGCGTATTGATCCGGCATGAAAGCGTCACCGACTTGCCGGTCGCCAGCGGGATCGGATCGGTCAACGCCCAATACGCCGATCGCGCCTTGTCGGTGCCCAACAGCTCAAGCGTTGCATCGGTTGAAGTGGCCGCCGCCTTGCCCGCATCTTGCACATCCATTCCGAACCAAGTCGCGATGGCGGATGAATCGGCGGCGAACGACGCGCCTGTCAGCAATGCACCCAGAAGGAAAATGGCGGCGGTACGAACCATGGTGCGAAGATAGCCACGGGAGGTCCGTGAGGCAAGACAGGCTCACTTCTCCGAAGGGACCACGATGCCGCGCAGAATGATCTTCTGGCACGTCACGAAAACGATGAACGTCGGGACCGCCGCGAGAATGAGCGAGGCGTAGGTGACGCCGATGCCGCTGCGCTGTTGGAGCTGGTAGAGCCAGACCATCAGCGTCCACATGTTCTCGTCCTGACAGGTCAGCAGCGCGAAGAGGAAGTTCGAATAGGCCGCCGTGAACGCGTTGAGCGCGATGACGGAGAGGATCGGCTTGGAGAGGCTCATGGTGATCTGCCAGAAGATCGTCCACTCGCCCGCGCCGTCAATCTGCGCGCTCTCGTACAGCTCGCGCGGCTGCGAATCGAAAAAACCTTTCAGCAGGAAAATCGAATAGCCGTGAACGAGGCCCGGCAGAATCAGCGCGGCGAACGTGTTCAGCAAATTCCAATCGCGCAGCATCAGGAAGACGGGGATCTGCGTGACCATCGGCGGAAACGCCATCGTCAGCAGCATGAACAAAAGAATTTTGTACTGCGACCGCGGCTTGTAGCGGCTCAGCGCATAGGCCGCGAGCGGATTGAAAATCAGCGCCACCGCCATCGCGAGCAGACAGTAGATCGCCGTGTTCTGAAGCCCGCGCCCGTGCAGCAGCAGATAGTCAACGACCGTCGCATAGTTCCGCGTCACAAATTCCCGCCGCAGTTCACCGCGATGCGCGATGAAGTCGAGATATTGCACGTCCTTCATCGGTGGCCTCGCTTCGTCGAAGCTCGCGAACTTCGTCCCAAGCGCCACGTTCATCGCGGCTACATCAAAAAACTTCTTGCGAACGAAATCCTGAAAGTCGAAGCACGTGTTCACGATTTTTCCGTCGTGAACCCACATCGGATTCAGCGTGTAGCTGATGAAATCCTCCCAGTCCTTCTTCTCGCGCGGTGTTCCGTTCGGAAGCTGTCGCGTCAGATGAATCTCGTCGTAGCTGCGATGGTTCGTTCCATGCTCCGCGTTGAACTTTGCGATGTCGCGCGAGTACTGCGAGCGCAGGAAGACTTTGAAATAGCCGTCCACAAGGAAATAGACGCGCCACATCTCCGACTGTTTCGATTTGAACTCGTCGAATGCGCGGCGGAGTGGCGAGTCAACGCTGCTGGCGCGGCGCGAGAGGCGGTCCTCCGTCATTACCATGAACGCATTCCAGTTCACGAACTCGGCCTCGTATTCGCGGTTCAGCTTCGCGATGTCTCCGCCAGTTCGTCGCATCATCTCGCGCTTGAACGCGCGGAAGTTCAACGGCGCGGCCCGCGTGTTCGGCGAGAAAACGTGACCGATGGTGTATGGAGCGACGGCGGCCCCGCCGTCGTGTGATGGCGAGCCGCCATCACTCCATGCGATGAACTCGCGCCACAGTGCGACGAACCTTTCGTTCGGCTGCGTCGGCGGCTGGAGCACTGCGAAAGAAACAATGTCTTCATCGTACGCCGCCCGCATCGCATCGAGCCGTTCGTCGTACATCGCCTCGATGTGCTTTCGATAGAGCGCGGTGTCATCGACGAGGAACTTCGGCAGGATGGAATTCTCGCGTGCATCCACCGTGCTCTTCGTGCTGCCCGCCAGCATCAGCAGAAATGGATAGACCATCGTTACCGCGCCGATGAGTAGCGCGACGAAAATCCCCTCGCGCAGCGCGCGGACGGATGCATGGCGCCGGCCAATCTGGGAAATCAGGGGCATATTGCAGTTTCAGGGCTTTTGCTTGGAAATATCGAAGAAAGCTCAAGGCATTTTGTCGAAACGTCGAGCCACTTCGACGAAACATCAAGACACTTCATCGAAACCCCTTGGCATTTCGTCGAAATGTGAACCAATCTCGACGAGATGCCTTCACACTTCGTTGATTTGTGAAGGCACATCAACGAATCGTCTTCACGTTTCGTTGACAGATGAAGAGCTGACGACGAAGTAGCTTCACACTTCGTTGACAGATAAAGACCGGACGACGACGGATGAAGAGCTGTCAACGAATCGCCTTCACGTTTCGTTGGCTGGTGAAGAGCTGTCAACGAATCGCCTTCACGTTTGTTTGACGGATGAAGGCCCCTCAACGAATCGTCTTTATGTTTCGTTGACGGACGAAGGCCAGCCGACGAAATGCCTACACGTTTCTTTGACGGATGCAGTGTCGTCAACGACAGACGACGAGCAGGCGACGAGGGATGCAGGGCGAACGACGACGGGGCATCGCCTTTCTTTAAGGTGGGCGTAGTGCGGACGAAAGCGTGACGGCGACCAATCTGTGAAATCAATGGCATGAGTTTCATCGCAAGGGAATCGTTAGTTGCCAGTACCTCCTGATGGGCGGGCGGTCGTAGGGGGGATTGCTTGAATTGCTTGAAGAGATCGGTCCAAGCGGTCAAGCGTTGCCATATCAGAATTGTTGAAAAGATCGCTAATGCCTCGTACCGAAATTAGAAGATAAAAGGCGATTGCATGGAGAACCTCATCGGTAGTTTCAGCCGATGTTTGATGTAGAATCGTCAATATGTTTCCGACTTCGTCGGTATTGATATAATCCTCAAGGCATCTGGGCGTGGTATGCACGGAGGCACTGCTCAAGCGGTATAAGGAATCATACACACGTGCGGCACCAACCTTATCTGCGAAGAGGAAAGAGTTGAATTCGTGGATGCCATCGCGCTTGATTCGTTCA
Organism: uncultured bacterium; assembly: GCA_903906425.1. Taxonomy (GTDB): domain Bacteria; phylum Verrucomicrobiota; class Kiritimatiellia; order CAIVKH01; family CAIVKH01; genus CAIVKH01. The sequence goes on along the minus strand of CAIVKH010000156.1, from coordinate 53,045 downwards.
GCCAACTCGCCGCGCATTTCTTCCGTAGCGTACTTCTTCAAGGCACCAAAAAGTTCATCATTGCTATATTTTGCCGCCACATTTGCAAACTTGAGCCGATCTTTTTCGTCAGTTTGGAAGTATGTCACCACGAACTCTGGATCTGAGCACACATTGGCGGTGATGAAATAGGCATCCAAAAACACTCGAAACAAGGTGTGCAGATCCTGACGAATACCGAAAGAAGCGAGAATAAGGACGGACTCCACGATCTCAATTTCCCGAACAAGAAGAACAAGAACGATAGCCCTCTGCTTGTCACTTTGTGTTTCTTGAGGCGTTACGACTTGTGTGGATTTTACGAGATTCTTGGCAAAGTGAAGGGACTCCCAAATGATTCGGATCAATTCTGTGTTGATACCTCGAATTTCAGTTAGCCGGTCGAGGATTTCCTCTGTTAGGAATCCCGAGCCCTCTACTTCGATATATGTCTGTTTCATCTTGCTCACCACAAATTGCCGAAAGACCACGACGAAAACGTCTCCAAGATTCTTCTTACACGTTCAATCTATTGTTCAACAATCTTTCCCTTCCGTCGTCCGAAATTCGAGGCGAGAAAGCATCTTTAGCTGATAGACGGTGAAGCCAATGAGGATGAAGGCGAGGACCCAGGCCATCGCGGTGGCGGGGCCGAAGCGGAGGTAGATGAAGGCTTCGTAGAAGATGTGGAGGTCGGAGACTTCGGTGTTCGCGCTGCCGCCGGTCATGGCGAGGATGTTGGCGCTGGCGTGCAGCCACGCGCCGATGAAGACGCCGACAAAATTGATGATGAGCAGCGGCTTCAGCATCGGAAAAACGATGAACATGATTTTGTCCACGAAGGTTGCTCCGTCCATGTCGGCGGCCTCGTAGAGATCGTCGGCGATGCCTTTGAGTGCGGCCTGATAGATGAGGCTGCCGGGGCCGATGCCCGCCCACGCCATCGGAATGACGCACGCGATCATCGCGGTGTCGGGGCTGATAAGCCAGCGGTACGGCTCAGGCGCGGACATGAAAAGTTTTTGCCAGAGCGGCAGATTCTGCGCGAGCGCAGGCGATGCGAGGCCGTAGCACGCGAAGAGCAGCAGCGCGCCGGCGGCGATGAAACAAATCGCGGCGGGATTTTTCCCGTGGAAGCGAAGTCGCTTCGCGAAGCCGATGCAGCCGGCGAGGAGCGCGATGCCGAAGAGGATGAAAACGATGGCGGGGATTTTGAGGACGATAGCGTTGAGCGCGCCGCGTTCGCTGGGCTCGTAGAAACTTTTCCAGAGCAGCATGACGACGAGGCCGCTGATGACGGCGGGCAGATAATAAAGCGTGCGGAAGATCATCCGTCCGCGCGGAACTTCCTGCAGCAGGATTGCGAGAATCACCGGCGGCAAAAAAGTGAGGACGACGACGAGGACGCTGTAGCGAAGCGAATTGAAGACGGCCTGCCACCAGTCCGCGCTCCACAGGACTTCGCCGAAGTTGTCGAGGCCGACGAAGCTCGAATCGCCGACGACGCGGTAATCCTGAAACGCCATGATCGAGCCGCGCAGCAGCGGCCAGTATTGCCAGACCAGAATTGTGAGAATCGCCGGCGCGAGCAGCGCGTAGCAGGCCGCGAAGCGTTTCCCTTTTTTCCAATCATTGGAAGTTTGCGGCGCGGAATTTTCCAATGATTGGAGATTTATGCGCGGCGGCGTGAAGGCGCGATTCACGCTGCGAAAGACGAAAATCATGGCGGCGACGAGGGCGAGCAGAACGGCGGCGGCGGTGGCTCGGCGCTTCGTCAAATCGGCGGGCGGGACTTCGCCGAGCATTTGGCGGCGCGCTTTGTCGCCGGCGGTTTTTAGAATCATGGTGAGGGTGGCGATGCGGTCGGATTGGTTTGTCGGGAGTTTGTCGGTTAGGGCGAGTTCTTCGGCTTCGTGAATCGGCTCGGTCATGAGGTTGTAGGCCATGTTCGAGTTGCGGCCGTGAGGCTCGGGCTTTCCGGTTTCGAGGGCGATGCGGAAGGTTTCGTTCCAGCCGGGCGGCGCGGTGCGGTTGAGGTCGGAGAGGCCGGCGAGTTCGAGGTAGGCGGGATTGATGAAGCGGCCGAGACCGGCGTCGGCGAGGATTTTTGTTTTGAGGATGATGGCGTCGCGCGACTGGTAGAAACGGATGTATTCCCACGCGGCGTCGCGCACGGCGCGTTCTTTCACGCCGCTGAAAATTCCCATCATTTTGCTGTTGAGTTCCGCGCCGCGGTCGCCGTGCGGGCCTTTGGGAACGGGCGCGACTCCGGTCACGTCGGGATTGAGCGTCGAGTAAAACCGCTCGTCAATGTAGTCGTAGAGCGAGATTCCAATCTCGCCGTTCAACCACTTGTTCATCACAGCGGCGCTGCTCGAATCTTTGTAAACGTAACCGCGACGTTGTTTGCCCTGCGCGTCGGTCCACGGCTCGGTGCAGAGGCGCGTATAAAAATCGAGCGCCTCGACGCCGCGCGGCGAATCGAAATCAATGCGCCACTCGTCCTTCGCGTCGTCGTACGTCATGACCTCGCCGCCCGCGCTCCAAAGAAATGTGATCCAGTACCACGACTCGTGCTGGTTGCGGCCAAAGAAGCAGCCGTAAATTCCTCGCGCGGGATCGGTCAGCTTGCGACACGCGGCGAGCAGATCGTCCCACGTCCAGTCGGCGGTCGGATAGGCAACGCCCGCGGCGTCGAACAAATCTTTGCGATACGTCATCACGCGACCGAGCGGATCGCCGTACGGCATCGTCCAGATGTGCCGCTCGCCGTGCGGGCCGCGGCGATTCATCACCGGAAAAATCTTCGGATGAATCCGCAATTTCTTTTCGTCATCAGAAAGACTCGTGAAATAACCGTCCTCCGGCTTGTCGAGCGGGTAGAGAAAATTCTGGCGGATGTACGTGTCGGACTTCCGGAAGTTCACGTAGAGAACATCGGGCGCCATTCTTCCGGCAATCGGCAGCAAATCCATTTCCATCCGTTCGAGGCGAATTCCGGTTGATTGGAATGGTTCGACGGTGACGCTGTCCCAGTTGTGGCGTCCGTATATTTCCGGATGCGCCTTCGCCTTCGCGGCGTATCGCTCCGCAAAAACTTTCGGGAACTGCCTCGTGAATTCGCGCACGATCGTCGCCTCGGCCCGCGTCGAAGCATCCGTGCGTGTCGGATCGGGCAGCTCGAAAATCTTCAGGTGAATAACCGTCTTGCCGTCGCGATCCTCGATCCACCCGCCGGTGTTTCGGGCGAACGCCCTCACGGGCGCGCTGCAAACGAGCGCGGCGGCGAGAAGCGAAATGAATCTTCGAACGGTCATGGATCGCGGGAGAATGAAACGATGTCCGGCCCGCGGCAATCCCAGTTTCCAATGATTGGAAATTTGCGCAGCCGGAGTTTCCAATCATTGGAAATTCCGCTACAAGTCAATTTATGAAGACACCGCTCTACGACATTCACGCAAAACTCGGCGCGCGCATGGCGCCGTTTGGCGGATGGGACATGCCGATTCAATATGAGGGAATCCTTGCCGAACACGAGCAGACGCGGAAACGCACGTCCATTTTCGACATCTGCCACATGGGCGAATTCGAACTGCGCGGGCCGACCGCAGAAAAAGATTTAGAACGGCTGCTCACGCAAAACATCGCGACGATCAAGCCGGGCCAGGCGCGATATGGCTATTTGCTGCGCGATGACGGCGGCGTGATTGATGACCTCACCTGCTACCGGCTCGGCACCGACCGTTTTTTTCTCGTCGTCAACGCCGGCACGCGCGAAGGCGACGCCGCGTGGATTCGCGCGCATCTTTCGGCGCAGACAATTTTCGAGGACCTCTCGCCGCGGACCGGCAAGCTCGACATTCAGGGGCCGACTTCTCGCGATAAAATCGAAAAAGTCGTCGGAACGAAACTGCCGGAGCTGAAATATTTCTTCTCCGCCGAATGCGAACTGCTCGGCGAGAAATGCCTGCTCAGCCGCACCGGCTACACCGGCGAATGGGGCTACGAAATTTATTTTCCGCGCGAACAGACCGTCCGGTTCTGGGAAACCTTCACCGCATCCGGTACGATAAAACCTGCCGGACTTGGCGCGCGCGACACGCTGCGGCTCGAAGTCGCCTATCCGCTCTACGGCCACGAACTCGGTCCCGATCAAACGCCCGTCGCCGCCGCGCACGGAATGTTCATGGACATCAGCAAGGATTTCATCGGCCGTGCCGCCTGCGCGCGCGATCTCGAAAAGGGCTGTCCGCGTTATCTCGCCGGCCTGCGGCTTGAATCGAAACGCGCGGCACGTTCGCATGACAAAGTACTTCTCGATTCGAAGGCTGTTGGCGAAATCACGAGCGGCTCGCTTGCGCCCAGCCTCGGCATCGCCGTCGCGCTCGCCTACATCGACGCGGTGCTCTGCGCGCCCGGAACGAAATTGGAAATCGCCGTGGCCGGCGGCAAGACACTGCCCGCGATGGTTGTCGAACTACCGTTTTACAAGGACGGAACCGCGCGAAAGAAATAGCGGTCAGCAGAATTCGTATTTCAAAACGCTGAGCGCATAGAGCGCGGCGGTTTCGGTCCTCAGAACTAACTCACCGAAAGAAACCGGCCGCGCGCCAAGCCGGCGGACAGCGGCGCGTTCTTCCTGATTTAAGTCGCCTTCGGGGCCGACGAGAAATGCGATGGATTTTGGCGATTGCGATTTTGCGGACTGCAAAACTTCCTTCAGCGGCAGCGCGTCGGGTTCGAGCGAACAGGTGAGCAACAGATCAAATCGGGGCATCGCCTTTATAAATTCATCGAGCGGCTGGACGGGCGCGATTTCGGGGAGCCAGAAGGAGCCGCATTGTTTCGCAGCATTTATCGCGATCTTGTCCCAGCGCGCCTGTTTGGATTCGCCGCCGTCCTTGTGCAGGCGCAACAGCGAGTGGCGCGTGAGAACAGGAATGATTGCGGTGACGCCCAACTCCACCGCCTTTTGAATCACGATGTCCATTTTCTGTTCGCGCGGGACGGCCTGAATGAGCGTGATCGCGACAGATGGCCGCGGATGTTCGCGCTGCTGAAGGACGCGCATTTCGACGCGGTGTTTTTGGATCAGATCAATTTCCGCGCTGGCGCTGCGGCCTGCGCCGTCGAACGCCTTGATGGGCTGGCCGGGCTCGACGCGCAGAACGTGGATGAGATGATGGGCCTCGTCGTCGCGGGCAATCAGTCCGGACGCAGACCATTCACTGGCTGGAATGAAACAACGCATATTCGTGAATGACAAAGAAGCCGCCGTCGGTCATTTCTTTTCCGACGCTGTTTTCTTTTCGTAAAATTCCGCGGCCATGCGGCGGATGCCGCGGATGCGCGGATAGTTTTCCTCTGTGCAACTGTTGCCGAATTCTTCGAGGACGCGGCGTTGGTTGCGGTCGAGTTTGTCGGGCGCGTCAATGATGAGGCGGACTTGCTCGTCGCCAGTGCCGTAGCCCTGGACGGCGGGGACGCCTTTTCCGCGGAGGCGCATGAGCGTTCCGCTTTCGAGGCCGGCGGGAATTTTGAGCGACGCGTATCCGTGGATCGTCGGGACTTCGACTTCGCCGCCGAGCGCGGCTATGTGGAAGGGAATCGGCATCTCGCAATAAATGTCGTCGCCGCGCCGCTGAAAGAACGGATGCGGATGGACGTGAATGACGACGTACAAATCTCCGGCGGGCGCGCCGCGGATTCCGCCTTCGCCTTTTCCGGCGAGGCGCAGCCGCGAACCGGTTTCAACGCCGGGCGGAATGCGAAGCGTGATGGTCCGGCGGCCCTTGACGCGCCCTTCGCCGCGGCATTCGCGGCACGGATTTGAAATCATCTGGCCAGCGCCGCCGCAGGTGGGGCACGTCTGGCGGACTTGGAAAAATCCGCTGCTGGAAATTACCATGCCGGTTCCGCCGCAGCGGCGGCAGATTTCCTTTTTGCTGCCGGCCTCGGAGCCGGAGCCTTTGCATTTCGAGCACTCGTCGAGCATCGTGAGCGTGAGGTCACGCTGCGATCCGAAGACGGCTTCCTCGAATGTGATTTCGAGATCCACGCGCATGTCGGCTCCGCGGCCGTTTGATTCGCTCGTACCGCCGCCGCCGAAAAAGTTGTCGAAGATTCCGCCACCACCACCGCCGCCGCCGCCGAACGCGCCCATGAAAGTTCGCAGCGCCTCTTCGAGATCAATGCCGCCGCCGGAGAATCCACCGGCGTAACCGCCAGCGCCGGGGCTGCCGCCGCCGAATGCGGCGTGGCCGAACTGGTCGTATTTGTGTTTCTTGTCTTCGTCGCTGAGGACTTCGTAGGCCTCGGAAATCTCTTTGAATTTTTCCTCGGCCTCTTTGTTTCCCGGATTTTTGTCAGGGTGAAATTGGACGGCGAGCTTGCGGTAGGCTTTTTTGATTTCCTCCGCTGAGGCTTCTTTGGAGACGCCGAGAATTTCGTAGTAATCGCGTTTCGTGGCCATCAGGCGCTCGCTTTCGTGTCGGTGTCGGTTGCTGCAGACGGCTCGGGTGGCACGGCCCCCTCTGCTTGCGACTGTCCGAGCTCGTCATCGCGAGGCGCGCCGGGGCCGGCGGAAATTACGACTTGAACAGGCCGCAAAAGTTTTTCGCCGAGCTTCCAGCCGCGCCGCGTCTGCGCGATGATTTCGTCGGCGGGATATTCGTCGGACGGAATGTGCGCGACGGCTTCGTGGTGCGTCGGGTCGAAGCCGGATTCGTGGACGTCCAGCGGCGTGACGCCAAAAATTTTCAGCGCGCCGATCAACTGGTCATAGACCATTTGGAAGCCGTGGTGGACGGCGACCTCGGTCTTGTGTTCGAGCGATGTTTTGAGTCCGAGTTCGAAGTGGTCGAGAACGGGAATAAGCTCGCGCAAAATATTTTCGTTCGCAGAAAGCGACCACTCGGCCTTTTCGCGCAGCGTGCGCTTGCGGAAATTGTCGAAGTCGGCCTGCAGCCGCAGCAGCCGGTCCTTCATCGCGGCCAGATCGATTTCGGCCGCGGGCGGCGCGGGCGCGGGCGGCGGCCTTGCGGCAGGCTCGTTTTCCGGCGCGGGTTTTTCCGCTGCCGGCTTCTCGTGCTTTGAATTTTTCTTGTCGGTCATTTTCACGTTCCAAAATTTCTTCACGTCGCAAAGTTCCAATGATTGGAAAACACGCGTCCGCACTTTTCCAATCATTGGAAGTTTGGGGCGGCGCGAAACAGGGAAGAATAGCGGTCAGAGCAGCTTCGTCAACCGCAGGCAATTGCCTTGCGGGGTTCCGCGCTCGTAGGAGACGTCGTCCACGAAGCAGCGGATGATGTACATGCCGAGACCGCGGCGGCGGCGTTCGTCAATGTAATTGTCGGGCGCGACGCCGGGCGTGGCGTCGAAATTGAAGCCGGTGCCGCGGTCGAAAATTTCGACGACGATACGCTCGCGGGTGCGGATGACGTGGACGCGCAACGCGTCGGGTTCGGCGAGCCGCTGCGTTCCTTTTTCGCCGCCGTAGCTGTGCTCGATGATGTTCGAGCAGGCTTCGTCCACGGCCATTTCAAGCTGCGCGGCGCGCTCCTGCGCGATGCCGGCGCGAGCGCAGACATCGAGGACGGCCTGGCGGATCGCGGCGAGATAATTGTAGCGGCCGGGCGCTTCGAGCGTGAAGTTGTCCTCGGCGGCGTTTTGCGGAATCGCGGTCATGGCCGGATCTCAGCGGGCGGTGAAATTCTCCTCGGCCTGGGCGGGCGTGGCGAAAATTTGCAGGATGCGATCGAAGCCGAGCAGTTCGACGATGCTGGCAATTTTCGGCGGCAGCGCGACGAGTTTCAAATCCCCGCCATTTTCGCGGGCGCGGCGGGCGTGGCCGATGAGCGAGCCGAGGGCCGCGCTGTTGATAAAGCTGAGGCCGCCACAATCGAGAATGATCCGGTTGCGGCCGGCGGTCTGGAGGCCATTCAGCGCAGCCTCGAGGCGGGGGAACGAATACGAATCCATCGCGCCATCAAGCCGCAGCATGTCGAGTTCGCCGCGGGCTTCGTGATGAATCTGGCATTCTTTTAACGCACTCATTTTATGCCTCCGCCTTTGCCTACCTTTAATTATCTGATTTTGCGGACTGCAAGCAAGGTCATATCGTCATATTGTTCGCGCCCGCCGACGAATTTTCCGGCCGCCTCGCGGACATGGCTGATCAGGCTGTGCGCCCCTTCGTCCGCGGTGCGCGTGCAGACTTCGGTGAAATTCACCTCGCCCCATTCCTCGCCAGCGGCATTCATCGCGTCGGTGATGCCATCGGTGCAGGCCACGAGCACTTCGCCGGGCTGAAGCGCGACTTTCACCTCGCCCAGCAAAGCGTCGAACGTGGCATCATCCACCAGGCCGATGGCCGCGCCGGGCGAATCAATCCGGCGGGCCTCGCCGCGGCCGACGAGAATCGGCCGCTCGTGGCCGGCGCGCGCGATGACCAAATCGAGTGTTTCCAGGTCGAGGATCATGTAGAGAACGGTCACGAACATTTCGTCGGCGATGTCCTTGTTCATCACGCGATTCATCGCGCGCAGCACGCCGGCCGGGCTGAGGTTGCCCGGTGCCTGCGCACGCAGCACGCTACGGCAGATCGTCATCATCAGCGCGCCGGCGATGCCCTTGCCCGCGACGTCGGCGATCACGATGCCGAGATGCCGCGAATCGATGAGCAGAAAATCGTAGTAATCGCCGCCGATCTGCTGCGCCGGCTCGTTGAACGCCGCAATTTCCAGACCAGGCACGTGTGGGAGATTTTCGGGCAGCAGCGATGACTGGATCTGCCGCGCAACCGCCAGGTCGTGGTCAATGCGTTTCTTCTCCGCGAGCACGTCGCGCAGGCCGGCATAATGGACGGAGGCGGAAACCTGGTCCGAGAGCGCCTGCAGCAGGCTCTGATCGGCCTCGGAAAATGCCCGGCCGTCCACGCGATTGACGACCGCCAGCACGCCGAGCGTCTGGTTCTGGTAGCGCAACGGAACCAGCAGCACCGAGTGGATGCGCAAAAAATCCAGATCGTGCCGCGGCACGCGCGGATCGTTTTCCGCGTCCTGGATCAGCACCGGCGCGCCGAGATCGGCCACCTGGCCGACCAGGCCCTCGCCCCGCATGATCGTCCGCGTGCGCACGAGGTGTTCAACATACCGCGACTTGCTTTCCACTGCGTCGAGCATCGCCCCGACGCTTTCGGTCAGCGGCGGAAAAACGCCGGAGACGGCGCGCGCGTGCATCCGCTCGGACTCGCCCTCGTAGAGATACACCGTGCCGGCCGTCGCACGGCACGTGCGCAGCGCATAGAACAAAACACGTTTGAGCAGCGCGTCCGGCGAGACGGAATCGGCGCCGGCAAACACCTCGCCCACGTCGTGCATGAATCCGTAGATGACTTCCTTCTCGTTGCGGAGCTGGTCGCGCTGCCGCCGCGCGCGCATGTAGCGCATGAACACATAGGTGATGAGCGCGACCAGCACCACTTCGGCGATGGCGCCAAACAGGATGACCGAATGAGCGATCGCGCCCGTGTTCATGGCGCCAGACCGTTGTTCTCCGGCCTGCGCTTCAGATCTTCGCGCAAAAATTCGAGGACATCCTTGAAGCGCGGCACATTGTCTGGCGCGATGCTCGTCAGCATTTCATGCGCCTCCAGCATCGTCTCCGTTGTCGTGCGCTTGCTTTCGCCGCCGCTGGAAACCTGGTTCATCGTCGCGCCCGCAAAGTCCGCAAACTCGGCCGGCACGCTGCCCGCGTCATAAGCCGCCACCACCTGGTCGAGGCCCAGTGTCGCAATCAGCGCGCGGGTTTTCGCCGAAAGATTCACCAGCACCAGCCGCCCGGCATTGCGGCTTTTCAACCGGCCGGCCGCGCCGGCCAGGACGCCCATGAACGTGCTGTCCATGCTCGCGCACTGCCCGAGATCCACGACGGCTGTCTGTGCCCCGCCCTCGATGGCTGCCAGCACAAACTGCTTCAACGGCGTGCTGATTTTGAACGAGCCGCGCCCCTCCACGCGCACGAGCGCCACCTGCTGTGCGATGGCAACGAATAAACGGTCTTCTGGCGCCTTCAAATCTGGCACGGTACGAGCCTCAATTGCTTTCGTTTTCTGATGTCGCAAACTAACACCCGCCCGAAACAGTGTCAACGCGGCCACCCGCGCGCCGCCGCACCGCCACTTCCAATGGTTGGAAATTTGCCGGCGCGGAATTTCCAATCATTGGAAAAAAACTCCCGTTGAACTTCCAATCATTGGAAAAAACGATGACCGCCGCCCGGGCGATCAGATTTTGCGCGCCGCCGTCGTGACATCGGCGGACACCAGGCAGATGTCGTCGTGGAGCGGCTCGGTGCCGACAAATTCGGCGATGCCGGCGCGGACCGCCGCGAGAATCTCGGCGCCGGATTTATAAATGTTCGCCTGCAAAATCTCCTCGACCCGGATCAGGCCGAATTCCTCGCCCGCGGCGTTCATCGCCTCATAAGCGCCGTCGGTGAAAAAGATCAGCCCGTCGCCGTCCTGCAGCCGGGCCGAACCGCCGCCGTATTCGTCGTCCGGAAAGATCCCCAGCGCCGTGCCGCGCGGCTTCGGCGGCTCCAGCTGCGCGACGCGACCGACGACGCGATGCAGGAAGAACGGCATCGGATGCCCGGCGGTCGAGAAGGTCGCGACGCGCGCGGTCGTGTCGGCCACGAAATAACACGCCGAGGCGAAGAACGTGAACGGCAGGCCGCGCAGCATCGAGCAGAACCGCTGGTTGATCAGCCGCATGAAATGCGCCGCGTGCCGGCCCTGCGGCTGCAACTCGTTCAGCAGCGTGCGCAGGATCGCGGTGATCAGCGCGCTGCGCGTGCCGTGGCCCATCACGTCGGCGACAAAAATTCCCGCCGCGTCCGGACCGACGGCCTCGATATTGAAGAAGTCGCCGCCGACCGCCATCGCCGGCTGGTAACTGTGCGCAAATTCGAGCCGCAGCCGGCCGGGCGCGTGGACCGCCGGGATTTGCGGATACGAGCGGCTGAGAAAAGCCTGCTGAAATTCGCCCGCCAGCTCGGCGTCGGCGCGAAACTCATCGTTGCTTGCGGGAATGTCCGGCGCGGCGGCCGGAGCATTCTGTTCGTCAGACTTTTTCTGATTGAAAAGCCATTTCATCGGAAGTCACCCCTCATCCGCGCAAACTTCGTACCGCACGCGGCAGCACCGCGGCAAGCGCTTCGATGTCCCGCCGCGTCGTGAACCGGCTCAGGCTCACTCGGAGCGTCGCGACATTCGCCTCGACGGGCAAACCCATCGCGCGCAAAACATGCGACGGCTCGTGAGCCCCGGACGCGCACGCGCTGCCCGACGAAACGCAAATTTCCTCCATGTCCAGCAACGCAATCAACGCCTCCGTTTCGCAGCCGGGAATCAAAAACATCGAAGTGTTTGGAATCCGCGGCGATTCGCTGCCGGCGATGGCGATGTCGGAAATCGCATCGAGCAACCGCGCTTCGAGTTCATCGCGCAGCGGGAGGACAACCGATTCCATCTTTTCGAGATTTACCAGCGCAAGTTCGGCGGCTTTTCCGAAACCGGCAATCCCTGCGACATTTTCCGTTCCGGCGCGCACGCCGCCTTCCTGATCGCCACCGATCAAATACGGTTCGAACTTCGTTCCTTTCCGCACGTACAGCGCGCCGGTGCCTTTCGGCCCGTGAATTTTGTGCGCCGACATCGCGGCTGTCTCGACGCCGGAGGCGGCAAGGCCCAGCGGAACTTTTCCCGCCGCCTGTACCGAGTCGGCGTGGATGCGCCGCGAGCGCGCAAATTCTGCCACCGGAAAAATCACTCCCGTTTCGTTGTTGGCCCACATCAATGCAAGCGGCGCGGGCGAATCCGCCGGACTTGCGATTTGCCCGCGCCGGTCCACGCCGACCCACTGCAACCGCGCGCCGCCTTTTTCGCGATGCAACGCGAAGTTTCGGACGCTCGCATGTTCGACGGTTGAGAGCGCCAGCATTCCGCCGTCCGTCGCGAGCAGATGATTTAACGCGGTGTTGTTGGCTTCGGTTCCGCCCGACGTGAAATGAATTTCCTCCGGCAGCGCGCCCAGAAGTTTTGCGACATTTTCCCGCGCCCGCGCAATCACCAGCGCCGCGGCGCGCGCAAAGGTGTATGGGCTTGACGGGTTCGCAAACTGATCGTCGAGAAACGGCAGCATCGCCTGCCGGACTTCCGGGTCGAGCCGCGTCGTCGCGTTGTTATCGAGATAAATCACGCCGGCAACATAGCCGGTGGATTGTCATCGCGCGATATTCCATTGACGCATTGCGGATCGGCGGGCATGGTGCGGCGGGCAAAAGGAACATGTCATGAGTTCGAATACCCATTTAGACGCTTTTATGTCGGCCTTCCCCCACGAAGGCCTCACGTTCGATGACGTTTCGCTGGTCGCGCGCTACGCCGATTTTCTCCCGCCCGATGCCTCGCTTGCCACAAGGCTGACCACGCGGATCAACCTGAACATTCCGTTTCTGAGCTCGGCGATGGACACGGTCACCGAGGCCCGGATGGCCATCGGCGTCGCGATGCTCGGCGGCATCGGCGTCGTTCACAAGAACCTTACGCCGCACAGGCAGGCGGAAATTGTCCGCACGGTGAAGCACTATCTCAACGGACTGATTGCAAAGCCCGTGACGTTCCGCGAAGGCCAGACCCTGCGCGATGTCGAACAGGCTCGCGAGAAATACGGCTACTCGTTCAATGGCTTTCCGATTCTCGACGACAAAGAAAATGTCACCGGCATTCTCTCCGGCACCGACGCCAAGTTTGCGCGCAATCTCGACACGAAGATTTCGGACGTGATGACCAAGAAGATCATCACGGCGCCACCGGACACGACGCTCGAACAAGCCTACGAAATCATGATGAAGCACCGCATCGGCAAGCTTCCGCTCGTGAAAAACGGCAAGCTCACCGGGCTGTACAGTTTCACCGACGTGCGCTCGCTGATTCAGAACGTGAATCCCACCTACAACCGCGACTCGAAATATCGCCTCCGCGCCGCCGCCGCCATCGGCCCCGGCGACCACGCCCGCATGGAAACGCTCGCCACGGAGGACGTGGACGTCGTCGTCGTTGACACCGCGCACGGTCACTCGAAAGGTGTGCTGGACATGATCGCGTGGGTCGCGAAGCACTATCCGCAAATTGACGTGATCGGCGGAAACATAGCGACCGCGGACGCCGCGCTCGCCTTGCGAAAAGCCGGCGCGGGCGCCGTCAAGGTCGGCATCGGCCCCGGCTCGATCTGCACCACGCGCGTCGTCACCGGCGTCGGCGTGCCGCAAATCAGCGCCGTGTACGATTGCGTGCGCGCATTGCAGGGCAGCATCCCGGTGATCGCCGACGGCGGCATCCGCTATTCCGGCGACGTCGCAAAGGCCCTCGTCGCCGGCGCGGACACCGTTATGATGGGCGGCGTGCTGGCGGGCACCGAGGAATCGCCCGGCGAAAAAATAATTTATCAGGGCCGCCAATACGTCAGCTATCGCGGCATGGGCAGCCTCGGCGCGATGCAAACCAACCAGGGCAGCCGCGAGCGCTACGGACAAAGCGCGGTCTCAACGGAAGAACTCGTGCCGCAAGGAATCGAAGGCATGGTTCCGTTCGCCGGCACAGTCAAGCAGGTGCTCACGCAATTCTGCGGCGGCCTCCGCGCCGCGATGGGCTTCTGCGGATGCCGCACGATTGACGAACTTCATCGCGACGCGCAATTCGTACGCATCACCGCCGCCGGCATGTCCGAGGGCCACCCGCACAACATCACGATCACGAAGGAAGCCCCGAACTACCGCTCGTGATGCCCGCCCGCGCCGGCGCGGCGAAATGAACCGGCGATGATTTCTTCCAATGATTGGAACTTTGCGCGGCCGGATTTGCCAATCATTGGAAAAATCCGTGACCGGCGTTTTCGGCGCGGCCTGATTGAGCTATAAGCCTGCACATGAATCTGGATTTTCAGCCGAAGAATTGCGATCAGGCCTACATGCTTTTGCTGGCGCGCACGCGGATGCCGTTCGGAAAATACAAGGGCACGCTGCTGGTGGATTTGCCGGAGCCGTACGTCGTCTGGTTCTCGCGCAAGGGATTTCCCGCCGGCAAACTCGGCGAGATGCTGAAGATCATCTACGAGGTCAAGGCCAACGGCCTCGAATATCTTTTCGATCCGCTGCGGCCGGATGGCAGCAGGCGCCCGCGTTAAGAATGGAACGCCCGGATCACTGGAACGTCGGCTTCGGATAAGTCGTGCGCAGCGGCTCCAGATTCAGCAACTCCGCGAGTTTCTTTTCAAGCGCGCCGGGGCCGCGCGGATTTACCGCGGCGATCTTGCCGTCCTTGCCGATGAGGAACATCGCGGGGATGGACTGGATGCTGTATTTCTTCGCGGTCGCATCGCCCCAGCCGTCGCCGCTGAAAAGCTGCGGCCACGGGAGGCTTTCCTTCTTCGTGAATTTTTCGAGCTTCTCTTTGTCGTCGTCGAGCGAGACGCCGATGATTTCAAAACCCTTTTCGTGAAACTTGTCGTAGGCCTTTTTCACGTTCGGCAATTCCTGCACGCACGGGCCGCACCAGGTCGCCCAGAAATCCACGAGCACCACCTTGTCCTTCATCGCCGCTAGATCAACGTCGCGGCCATCAACGGCCTTGAATTTGATTTCCATCGTGTCGCCGGCGGACGGCCGGTTGAGCTGGCCTTCGAACTGGGCGAGCGCTTTCTTGATCTGCTCGATGTTTTCATCGTCGGCGAAATCTTTTTTCACGCGCTCGATCATCGCCTTCACCTTGTCCTTCTGGCCGTCTTCGAGCTGCATCGAAAGCAGCGGCATCACGGTGCCGCCGATCAATTCGCGCAGGTTCGCGTTCTTCTTGTCGGCGAGCAGCGTCTCATAATTCTTTTCGAGCAGCTTGACGGCCTCGTCCTTCTGGCCGGCCTCGATCAAATTGCGGATGAGATACGACTGCGCCATTTTCACATCATCGGCCTTCGGATGCTCCGCGATGTAGGCCTTGAGCGAAGCGGCATCGCGCTGGGCGCTGTCTTTCATCAATTCCTCAAGGGTGTTGAATGCGAAGGCCGGCGCGACCAGCACGGCGGCAAAAATTGCAACTATCCATTTTTTCATGTTTCTTCCTTTTCTGTTTTCAGACGACGTCCGCCGCGGGCTGCACGGCGTAATTCGAAATGTCCGGGCACGAACATACCAGATTTTTGTCGCCGTGCGTGTTGTCAATTCGCGCAACCGACGGCCAGAATTTCGATGCGCGCGTCGCGGGCGACGGGAAGGCGGCAAGTTCGCGCGGGTAGGCGTGCGCCCAGCCGTCGCTGCAAATTTCCGCCGCGGTGTGTGGCGCATTCTTCAGCGGATTGTCGAGCTTGTCGGATTCGCCGTTGATCACGGCCTGGATCTCGCCGCGAATTGAAATCATCGCGTCGCAGAAACGGTCCAGTTCGCACTTCGGCTCGCTTTCCGTCGGCTCGATCATCATCGTGCCGGGCACCGGCCACGAAACCGTCGGCGCGTGAAATCCGTAATCCATCAGCCGCTTCGCGACGTCCGTTTCGTCAACGCCGGATTTTTCCTTCAGCGGGCGCAGGTCGAAAATCATTTCGTGCGCGACGCGGCCTTTCGTGCCGACGTAATGGACCTCGAAATGATTTTCGAGCCGCGCCTTGATGTAATTCGCGTTCAGAATCGCGAACTTCGTCGCCTCGGTCATGCCTTCGCCGCCGAGCATTGAAATGTAGGCGTACGAAATCAGCAGGATGGTCGCGCTGCCAAACGGCGCGGCGCTGACCGCGTGAATCGCTTTTTCACCGCCGGTCTTCACGACGGAATGTCCCGGCAAAAACGGCGCGAGATGTTTCGCCACGCCGATCGGCCCGACGCCCGGGCCGCCGCCGCCGTGCGGAATCGCAAATGTTTTGTGCAAATTCAAATGGCAGACATCCGCACCGATGCGGCCCGGCGAAGTCAGCCCGACCTGCGCATTCATGTTCGCGCCGTCCATGTAAACCTGCCCGCCGTTCACGTGAATGATTTCGCAAATTTCGACGATACCTTCCTCGAAAACTCCGTAGGTCGAAGGATACGTGACCATCAGCGCGGCGAGCTTTTCCTTGTTCGCCTCCGCCTTCGCCTTCAAATCGGCGATGTCAACGCGGCCTTCCTTGTCGCACGCGACGACGACGACTTCGAAGCCGGCCAGCACCGCCGACGCCGGATTCGTTCCGTGCGCCGACGCGGGAATCAGGCAGATGTTCCGCTGCGATTCGCCGCGGTCCGCGTGAAATGCGCGAATCGTCATCAGACCCGCATATTCGCCCTGCGATCCGGCGTTCGGCTGTAGCGACACGGCGGCGAATCCGGTGACTTTCGCGAGCGCGTCCTGAAGCTCGTCGCAAATTTGCGCGTAGCCTTTCGCCTGATCGGCAGGCGCGAACGGATGAAGCTTTCCAAATTCCGGCCACGTGATCGGCATCATTTCCGCCGCGGCGTTCAGCTTCATCGTGCAGGAACCGAGCGGGATCATTGCGACATCGAGGCCGAGATCTTTTTTCTCCAGCGATTTCAAATAGCGCATCATTTGCGTTTCGGAATGATGCGTGTTGAACACCGGATGCGTCATGAACGGCGTCGACCGCGCCAGATCGGCGTGATAATTCAGCTCGATCTTCCCGGCTTCCGCCGCGACATCAATTTCCGGCGCGGGCTTTCCGAGCGCGCTCGCAAAGATGCCGATGATTTCCGAAACGTCGTCCGCCGTCGTCGTCTCATCGAGCGCGATGATGACCGTGTCATCGCCTTCATAGCGGAAATTCATCTTCGCCTTCAGCGCCGCGTCGCGGATTTTTCCAATGATTGGAAGTTCCGATGCCGGTGAATTTCCAATCATTGGAAGAATGAATTTCAGCGTGTCGAAGAAATATGGATTTTCCTGCCGCGCGCCGAACGCGCGGACGGACGCGTCGAGCACGCGGGCGAGGCCGTGGATTCGCGTCGCCATCGCGCGCAGGCCGCGCGGGCCGTGATAAACGCCGTAAAAGCCGGCGATGTTCGCAAGCAGCGCCTGAGCGGTGCAGATGTTCGACTTCGCCTTTTCGCGGCGGATGTGCTGCTCGCGCGTTTGAAGCGACATGCGGTACGCGGGATTTCCGAGCCGGTCCACCGAAACGCCGATGATGCGGCCGGGCATTTCGCGGACGAATTCGTTGCGCGTCGCGAAGAACGCGGCGTGAGGTCCGCCAAATCCCATCGGCACGCCGAAGCGCTGCGCGCTGCCGAAGACGATGTCCGCGCCCATTTCGCCGGGTGGCGTGATGATTGTGAGCGCCAGCAAATCGGCGGCGACGGCGACTTTCACGCCAGCGTCGTGCGCGCGGGTGATGAAGTTTCGGATGTCGCAGACGTTGCCGTCGGCGTCGGGAAGCTGGATGAGCGCGCCGAAAATGGACGCGTCGAATTCGAACGAGCGAAATTGTCCGACCTTGATTTGAATACCGGCCGGCGCCGCGCGGCTGCGAAGCACATCGAGCGTTTGCGGGAAGATTTTATCGCTCACGAAAAAAACGTCCGCGGATTCCTTGCGGCTGGTTCGCGCGTGCATCCGGTGCAACATCGCCATCGCCTCGGCCGCGGCGGTGGCTTCGTCCAGCAGCGACGCGTTGGCGACATCCATGCCGGTGAGGTCTTTCACCATCGTCTGGAAATTCAGCAGCCCTTCGAGGCGGCCCTGCGAGATTTCCGCCTGATAAGGCGTGTATGGCGTGTACCAGCTCGGATTCTCGAGCACGCAGCGGAGGATGACCGACGGGGTGATGGCGTCGAAATAGCCGAGGCCGATGAATGAGCGGAAGATCTTGTTCTTCGCCGCGATTGATTTGAGCCGCGCCAAGAATTCGTACTCGGATTCGCCGCCGCCAGTCTTCAGCGGCTTCTTCAGCCGGATATTTTTCGGCACGGTTTCGTCAATGAGCTGTTCGAGCGAAGAGACGCCGATGGTCTTGAGCATGGCGTCAAGTTCGTCGGCCTGCGGGCCGATATGGCGGCGGACAAAAGCGTCGTTCGGTTGTGCGGTCATGAAATAGATATTCTCCCAACAAAAAATTTCACGATAGCCACCGTCCCGCGCGCGCGCAAGCATCCGCCCGAAGTGTCCGCTGCCGCCTTGCACTCGCCGCGGCCGCTTCCTATTCTGCGGCTGCGAAATTTTCAGTCATTGGAAGAATGCCTGTTGCACTTTTCCAATGATTGGAAATTACAAAAATACCGGAGGAACTTGCGTGAATAGAATTCTGATCATGATTCTCGCCGCGTGCGCGGCCGTTGCAATGCCGTCGTTCGCCGCGGACAAGCTCAAGCTGCTGATCGTGGACGGGCAGAATAACCACAGTTGGAAAACCACCACGCCGGTGCTCAAAACCATCCTGGAAAAAACCGGCCGCTTTGACGTGAGCGTTTCGACGACGCCCGACAGCAAGGCCGCGAAGGATGCGTGGAATTCGTGGCGGCCCGAATTCAAGAAGTTCGATGTCATTCTTTCGAACTACAACGGCCAGGAATGGCCGGACGAGGTGAAGGCCGCGTTCCTCGGCTACATGAAAGATGGCGGCGGACTTGTCTCATATCACGCCGCGGACAATTCTTTTCCGCAATGGAAGGAATTCAACGAAATGATCGGTGTCGGCGGCTGGGGTGGACGCAACGAGAAATCCGGGCCGAAACTTTACTGGCAGGATGGCAAGATCGTTCGCGATACCTCGCCCGGCGGCGGCGGACATCACGGCACGCAGCACGAATATCTTGTCGTCATTCGCGACACGGAACATCCGATCACAAAGGGCCTGCCCGCGTCGTGGCTGCACAGCAAAGATGAATTGTATGACAGCCTCCGCGGTCCCGCGGAAAATGTCACCGTGCTGGCCACCGCGTTTTCCGATCCGAAGTTCAACGGCACCGGCCATGACGAGCCGCAGCTCATGACGATCTCGTTTGGGAAGGGCCGCGTTTTCCACGATGCGCTCGGCCACAGCCCCGACCAGATGCACGATGTCGGTTTCCAGTCCACGCTCGCCCGCGGCTGTGAATGGGCCGCCACCGGCAAGGTCACGCTGCCGGCCCCGGCCGCCGATGAAATGCCGACCGATTACGTCGGGCTGGCGAAATAACAAATAACCGTCCGCGCCCGCGAAGCCCGCGTTTCCAATGATTGGAAAAGTGCGGCCGGGCTGCGTCAGGCCGCGGCGGTCAGCAAGCCGTCGGCCAGTTCGATGCGGCGATCAACGTGGCTGAGCAGGCGCTGGTCGTGCGTCGAAAACAGAAACGTCGTTTTTTCGCGGCGGTTCAGGTCGCGCATCAGATCAACGATCTTGAGCGCGGTGACGGAGTCGAGGTTGGCGGTCGGTTCGTCGGCGATGACCAGCGCGGGTTTCGTGGACAGCGCGCGGGCGATGGATACGCGCTGGCGCTGGCCGCCGGACAGCTGGTCGGGGCGGTGCTCTTCAAATTTTTCCAGTTCGACATCCGTGAGGCAGGCGTGGGCGCGCGCCCGCGCTTCGCCCCCGGGCATTCCGCCGATTTGCAGCGGCAGCATCACGTTTTCGATGGCGCTGAGTACGGGGACGAGGTTGAAATTCTGGAAGACAAATCCGATGGCCTTGTTTCGCAGGTCGGACCGGCGGTCGTCGTCGAGGGACGCGAGATCGTGGCCGTTGAGCCGCACGTTGCCGCCGGAGGGAATGTCAATGGCGCCGATGAGATTGAGCAGGGTGGTCTTGCCGGAGCCGGACGGACCCCAGACGGCCGCGAATTCGCCGGCGGCCAACGAGAGGCTGATGCCGCGCAGGGCCTGCACGGTTGTTTCGCCCAAGTGATAGTCCTTGGTCACATTTTCCAGTTCGACGACGTTCATGAGAATCGGATCTCCTCTGGCTGTATGGGCGGATGAAAGCGTTTTCCCCACTTGGATTCAAGCCGTTCGAGATCGCTGCGAACTTTTTCTGCGCCGCGTTCTTTGGCCAGTCGCAACGGGCCTTTTTCCATCAGCAAAACTTCGCGCAGGCCGAAGTCAATGTCCTCGGTGCCGCACAATTCGCGGGTGACGGCGAAGAGCGCGGAGATGTAAAGCGAGTAGAAAATCCGGTCGGCGATTTCGTCGTCGGGCAGCGGGTTCACGCTTGAGCCGGGACACGGGTAGTAGGCGGGATCGTCGTCGAGCGTGCTGTCGCCTTCATAGACGAACAGCCCGCGCGAGGTTTTCCGGCCGAGCCGGTTTTCGCGAAGCAATTTGTCCAGCAGCCAGGGGATGTGAAAGCCCTCGCGTCCGCCTGCGTTTTCCGGGGCGAGTTCCACAGCATCCTTGTCCAGCCAGATTGTGCCCTGCTTGTCCGGGCCGACGGTGAACATGGCGGCGATTTTTGAAATCAAATCCATGCCCAATGTGTCCATCGCCTCGCACGGGCCGGGCGAGATGTAGTGGCGCGCGGCCTGGTCCAGACGGCTCGGAAGTGCCGCGCCTTCTTCGAGCAGGTACATCGCCTCCACGTAGAGGCAGCCGAGGATCCAGTTCAGCGGCGATCCCGGCGAGTCGGCCACGACGAGTCCTTTGCGGCCCAGGACGCGGCACAGTTCGCGCACGCGGTCCACGACGCCGGATGAAAGGCCCCGCCATCGGATGATTTCGACAAGCGAAACAACCATGACCGGATGGAAGAAATGAAGCCCGCAAAAACGGTCGGGGTGCTTCAAAGCGCCGGCGAGTTTTTCGAGCGAGATGGAAGAGGTGTTGGAAAGCAAAATCTCGTTCGGGCTGAGAACATCCTCCATGGCTCGCAGTGTCGCGGTCTTGATTTCGATGTCTTCGGGGACGGTTTCGAGTGCGAAGTCCGCGCGGGCGATTTCGGCGATGTTCCGGGTAAAATGTACCAATGCTTTTTTTGCATCGGCCTTTTCAGCCGTGATGTCGCCGCGACGGAGCGTGCGGTCCAGCTTGCGAAGGAACCGGCGCTCCTGATCGCGGAGATTTTCCTCGCTGCGGCTGCACAGCGTCAACTCGATGTCGCGGTCCACCGCCCACTGAAAAATTCCAGTGCCCATTTTTCCGGTGCCGATGATTGCGAGATGCATGAATCAATCCTCAGAACGGCGTGACGGCTTTCTTGACGAGCCACGCGAAGGCGCGCGCGGCGGCATCAATCGGACCGCGCTCGTACACCCAGCGGTGCATCGCGACAAGATCGAACAGCGCCTCGATGGTTTCAGGCGGCGCGGCGATGATCGCGCGAACGAAGGCGTTGACGCTCGCTTCGAAATCCTGGGCGTGAAAAACGCGGCTGACGAGGCCGTAGGCCAGCGCTTTTTCCGCGTTGATCAAATCGCCGAGCAGCATCATTTCGAGCGCGCGGGCCTCGCCGACGACGCGCATCAGGCGCGTAATTCCGCCCAGTCCCGGCACGACGCCGGCGGTCAGCTCGGGCAGCCCGATGCGGGCCTTGTCGGAACAGACGCGCAGATGGCAGGCGAGGCTGAGTTCGAGGCCGCCGCCAAAGCACGCGCCGTTGATGGCCGCGATGACCGGCTTGCGCAATTTTTCGATCGCGGTGAAATGTTTGTTCGCCTCGATGACAAATTTTTCGTCGAGCGTGCCGAAGCGGGCGGTCAGTTCGCGCAAATCCGCGCCTTTTGAAAACGACCGTCCCGTGCCCGTGATGATGACGGCCCGGACATCGGGCGAGGAAATTTGCCGGCTGAGTTCATCGAGCGCATCGAAGAAAAAACTTCCGAGCAGATTATGCGGCGGATTGTTGAGCGTGATCCACAACACCCCGTCGGTGACGCGGGTATGAACGGGTCCGGTCGCCGGCAAATCCATCACGCCCGCTCCAGCAGAAATCCTGCATGCATCCATTTGCTGGATTCGGTGACGAAACTCAAAATCTGTTCGCCCGGCTTCAGCGGCATGTCCTTGAGATATTCATCGAGCGCGATGATGATCGCCGGCGCGCCGGGATAGCCGCGAGTGGAAAGCTTTGTATAAATCGGAATATCCGGCCGGTTGAGTTCCTTGCGGATGAGGTCGGCACCAATATCCATCAGGTGTTTGGTCGGGATGTTGAGGAAGAGGCATTTGACCTTGTCCGGTCCGACGCCCCATTTGTTCAGCATGTTCTTGATGCCCTTGGCGCCGAGCTTCGGGCCGAGGCTCGCCACGGTTTTCAAATCCTGCGTCAGATGGTGAAGCCCCTTCGCGTAAATTTCCTGCACGTTGGAATTCACCGTGCCGATGGACAGGCGCATCGTTGCGGGGATTCCGACGCCGATGGAATCCAGATAGGTGTCCACGATTTTGACGCAGGGCTGTTTGGGTTTTTCCGGCGTGAGCACGAGCGCGCCCGCGCCGTCGCTGAGGAACCAGCGGAGCACGATCTGCTCCTCGGTCAACACGGACTGGTTGTAATATTCCGAGCGCAAGAACGGCGACGAAAGCTGCGAGGAAACGACGAGCGCATTGCGATAGCGGCCGTTGGCCACGAGGTCGGAGGCGACCTGGATGGCCTTGTAGATGGCCGTGCAGTTCGAGTGAATTTCGATTTCCGCGCACGCCGGAATGCCGAGCGCCTCCTGGACGAAAACGCTGTTGGGCGGGCAATAGTGGTCGTAGAAAATTCCCGCATAGACCAGCAGGTCCACATCCTCGGCCTTGAGGCCGGCCATGTCCAGCGCCTTGCGCGCGGCCTTCGTGACCATCGTCGTGTTCGTTTCCGTCGCCTTGCGCGTGACCGGATCAATCGCGTAGTGCGAATATTCGATGCCGAGCAGCTGCTTCATCACGCCCTGCACGCGGCCGATCCGCCGGATCATTTTCGGCGACGCTTCGGTCAGATGACCGAGCACGTCTTCGATCTTGTCGAACGGCACCGGTTCGCCCGGCGAGAAAGTGCCGATGCCCGAAATATAAATGTCACGTCCTGTTTTCATGGTCTCCAATCATTGGAAATCTATCGCGGCGAGTTTTCCAATCATTGGAAAATCAAACCACGGCGTTCATTCCCCCGATTTCCGAACCCGCGTCAACTACCGTTTTCCGCAGGAATATGCAATGGGGGAAATCGCGCCGGAAGAACCCCGGCCGCGCAAAACGATTGAGGGGCGGCGCGGACGGGCGTATGAGAAACACCCGATGGCAACAGGTGATTCCAGCATTTTGAAACCGCGGCGCGTTCTGATCGTGGATGACGAAAAGCCGATCGTGGATGTGATCGAATACATCCTCAAAGAAAACGGCTTCGAGACCATCGCGGCCTTCGACGGCAATTCCGGCCTCGCGAAATTCAAGCAGGCCGCGCCCGACCTTGTCGTGCTCGACCTGAACCTGCCCGGAATTTCGGGCCTCGATCTCTTCCGCGAAATGCGGCGGCTGCGGCCGGACGCGGCCATCATCATGCTCACAACCCGGTCCGATGAAATTGACCGCGTCGTGGGCCTGGAACTCGGCGCGGACGATTATGTGACCAAGCCGTTCAGTGCCCGCGAACTGGCCGCGCGCGTCAAAACCATTTTGCGCCGCGCTGCGGGCGCGGCCGTGGAACCAGCGCGGCAGAAGATTTCGCACGGCCCGCTCGCGCTGGACTGCGACGCTTTTTCGATTACGTATTTCGGCCGCCCCGTCACGCTGACGCGCTCGGAATTCAAACTCGTCGAATGCCTCGTGCGCCATCCGGCGCAGGTTTTCTCGCGCGATTCGCTGATGGACCGGATCTATGACGACAACCACATCGTCGCGGAACGCAGCATTGACGCCTACATCAAACGGCTCCGCAAAAAATTCGCCGATGCCCATCCCGGCGCCGACCCGATCGAAACCGTCCACGGCCTCGGCTACAAACTGAACAGCAAAATCGGGCACGACGAATGAACAGCGTCCGCTGGAAAATCATCCTGCTGTGCATCGCGGTCATCCTCATTCCGCTGGCGCTGATGAACCAGTATGCCGTCCGCGTCTTCGACAAATTTTGTAGCCGCGAACTCGAACGGAACATGAAGGACAGCGCGTTTTTCATCGGCGAGGAATACCGGCTCTCGTTCACAGGACCCGAAAGCGCGGGCGACGCGCGGCGGGGCCAGTTCGCCTCATTGATCCGCGACTACGGCCGGCAGACCGAATCGCGAATCCAGCTCCTCTCCGCCGCCGGCATCGCGATGTTCGATTCGGAAACGAACAGGCCGGCGGTCGCGGAAGATTTCTCATCGCGGCGTGAAGTGAAGTTGGCGATGAATGGCAGCTATGGTGCGCGCTTCAGCCTCACCGACGACCGCCAGCTCATGTTTTATTTCATCGCGAAGCCGGTCC
This sequence comes from uncultured bacterium, assembly GCA_903906425.1. Taxonomy (GTDB): domain Bacteria; phylum Verrucomicrobiota; class Kiritimatiellia; order CAIVKH01; family CAIVKH01; genus CAIVKH01. The sequence continues at coordinate 28,633 of CAIVKH010000156.1, read as the reverse complement.
TCCAAGACGGGAAGATTTGTGCGGTTGCGTACGTTTCCCGACACACGAACAACATCGTCCGCGCGATCAAGGAAATGATGGAAACGCAACGGTTCGTCACCGCCTCGGCACTGGCCGTCGGAATCCTGCTCGCGACGATTCTCGCGACCTCGATCACCAGCCGCCTGCGGAAATTGACCGCAGCGACGGCTGCATTCGCGCGCGGCGACGGGCCGCTGGCGGTGAAGGACGGCGGCAGAGACGAAGTCGCGGAGCTCGCCCAATCCATTGAGAGGATGGCCGCGGAAATCCAGAAGACAAACCACTACAACCGCGAGTTCATTTCGAACGTGACCCACGAACTGCGGATGCCAATTACGGCGATCAAGGGTGCCGCCGAGCTGCTCGAGGATGGCGCGTTCGAAAATCCGGCGGCGCGGGGAAAATTCCTCGGCAACATCATTGCCGGCGCGGACCGGCTCGAACGGATGGTTGCCGAACTCAACGAACTGACGAAGCTCGACAGCGAGGTCGCCCACGCGCCGAAGGAAAAAGTTGAATTTGGAAAATGCGTGAAGGAGATCGTCGAACGCTTCGAGCCGGCCCTCGATTCGGAATGCGCGAAAATCACCGTTGAGATTTCCGACAAGCCGGTCTTCGTCCGCATTATTCCCCACCGGATAGAGCAGGTCATTGACAACCTTCTCGACAACGCGATTCGCTACACACCGGCATCGGGAACGATCGAAGTCAAAGTCGAACCGGGACCGGACAACACCGTGAGGACATCTGTCCGCGACAGCGGATGCGGAATTGATCCGGCGAACGTCGGGAAAATCTTCGACCGGTTTTTCACGACGGAACCGAAGGACAAGCCGAAGGAATACGGTCGCGGTCTCGGCCTCGCGATTGCGAAAAGCATCGTCGAAAATCACGGCGGAACCATCAGCGTCGAAAGCAAGCTTGGCGAGGGCGCGACATTTTCTTTCAGCTTGCCCGCCGCCGGTTGACCGGTCAGCGCGCCGATGCAATTGACGCGTCATTCCTGGTCATGCTGACCGTTTCAATTCGTGCCGGCGGCTCAACGCCTGACTGCCTCTTCACGGCGTCCGCGATCAGGTTTGCATAGAACTTCGCGCCCGACGGCTTTAAGTGGTGTCCGTCTTTCCAGAAAATTTCCGGGCGACTCTCGCTTGCGGCATGCCAGTCAACGAGCACGGCGTTCGTGTAGTGCTGGACGGCGGCGGCGAGCATTTCATTGTTCGGGCTTTCCCACGCGCGCGGCACCTTGCAATTCACGACAACAACCTGACGCGCCTCCGCAAATTCGGCCATGATCTTATCGAACGTCGCCGCGCGGAAAATCCCGTTGTTTCCGATGTGAAGAATGACGGTCGCAGAGATCTTTCCGGCTGTTCTCAAATCGTGTGCGACGGCCGGCGTCGCCGACGGCTGTCGTCCTTGCCTCGCATCAACAAGCACGGTGCCGCCGAGCGCGTGCTGTAATTCATCGCCAACTCCTTCCAAAACGGAATCGCCGATGGCAGTCACGACATTGATCGATGCTGGAAGACCAATTTTCGGCGTGTCCGCGGCGGCGAGCGAACCCTGCGGCCGCACTTCGACAGTCGCACGCGCATCGTCGGCAAGCAGCGACTGCGCTTGCAAGGCCGCAACGAGTGCGGCGGAACTTTCGGATATTTCCGTGCCCGCTAAGCCGGCTGATTTTGCCGACGCACTTTGAAGATAAGCCGGAGGAGCCGGCGGTCGCGCTGTCAGCAATGCTGCGCAGAGCGCAAAAGTGGCGCAGCCCGCCAGCGCGGCAGAGGAAATCCAGCAGAAGGACCAGCCGAACTTCTCGCGGCCACGCGATTCACGCCACGCGACCCAGGCGCGTCCGATGAAGCCGGAACGAACGGGCGTTTCGACGAAACGGAAAGACAGCGCCGCGACAATCATCGTTGCGGCGAGGCGTAGAGCCAGCAGCGGCGCGCCTGAAAATGGAATGTCCAGATGCGGGCGCGTGAGCATGAAGATTGGGAAGTGCCAGAGATAAATTCCGTAGGAGCGAATGCCGATCCATTGGAGCGGGCGAAGGGTGAAAATGCGCTGCGTGATTTTCGCCCGCGGCTGAACGGCTGCGGCGATCAACCCCGCGGTCGCCAGCGCGACGAGCGCGAAACCGCCGCGATAAAGAAGAGGATCGAATTCGCCGAACGACAGGAAGCAGGCCATCAGCGAAGCGAGCGCGATGACGCCGAGCAGATCGGGCGATCCGCCGCGCGAACGATCCGGCGATTTCGCGGGCTTCCACACAAACGCGAGCGCCGCGCCGAACGACATTCCTGCAGCGCGCGTGTCGGTGCCGAAGTAGCATCGCGACGGATCGGCGTCGGGCTGGAACAGAATGGCCATCGCAACCGAGGACGCGACCGCTCCGAGAAGCACGATGAGCGGAATCGCCCCGGGCCGCGGAAGCAGCGCGCGATTCATCGCAGAGTTCCAATGATTGGAAATTGCGCGGGCGGATTTTTCCAATGATTGGAAAAGTGCGACGAACGCGAGGGGCCAGAGCAGATAGAATTGTTCCTCGACGGCGAGCGACCAGAGGTGGCGCAGCGGCGACGGGCGGCCGGCGCTTTCGAAATAGGACTTGTGGCTGAAGATCTGGAACCAGTTGTTCACGTAGATGGCCGCGCTGAAAACGTCGCCGCGAATGGACGCGACTTCGTCGGGCAGGAAGATGACCGCGAAGATCGTGACGGCGGCGAGCAGCACGAAGAGCGCGGGCAGAAGACGGCGCGCGCGGCGCAGCCAGAATGTCTTCAGGTCAATCCGCCGGCTGGCCGACCACTCGGCGCAGAGCAGCGAGGTGATGAGATAGCCGCTGATGACAAAGAAGATTTCGACGCCGAGGAAGCCGCCGCGAAGGCATTTCACGTCGGCGTGATAGAGCAGCACGGCGAGGACGGCGACGGCGCGGAGGCCGTCGAGCGCGGGCATGTGGGGCAGACGGGCATTGCATTTTTCGCGCCGCACGAATTGAGGCTGAGGCGCGGTTGCCTTCCGGGCCACGAGACCGTGCAGCAGGAGGAAGGTTCCTTCCGTGTTTGATGTTCGCGCGAGATGGTTGATGGCCGTCATACGATTTCCTTTCGTAATTTCCGGCGATCACCATGCGAACGTGCCGCGACAAAATCATGTCAGCGGGGAGAAATGATGTGACAGATTTGTGACAGGCGGCAAAGGACGGGCTGCCGCGTATCGCCCGCGGATTGCGCCAGCGCCACTTTGTCGTTACGGTGTCCCACGAAATCCAATGAAACCCGGCTTCCTCGACAAACTTATCGGCCGCCTCGACAAGCTCGACGCCGGCAATTTGCAGACGCAATTCCTCCGCCTCGCGCAGGAGAAGGGCCTGCTCGAAACGATCTTTCACGCCATCCACGAAGGCCTGATCGTCCTCGATGGCGACAGCAAGATTCTTTATGCGAACCACGCTGCGGAAAAACTTTTCGGTTTCTCCGCCGACTCCGCCGCCGGCCATCCGATCAGCAAATACCTCCGCGAAATTGATTGGCCCGCAGTGCTCGATCTCGATGGCGACGAGTGGACGCGCATGGTCACGCGCGAAATTGAAATCACCTATCCGCAGCGCCGCTTCATTGATTTTTATGTCGTCCCGCTCGCCGTCGCGCAGCCCGGCGACACCGGCGCGGTCGTCATCCTCCGCGACGTGACCCGCGAGCGCGAAAGCGAAACGCGCGCGATTGAATCGGAGCGGCTGAGCGCCATCACGCTGCTCGCCGCTGGAGTTGCCCACGAGATCGGAAATCCGCTCAACTCGATCACGATTCATCTGCAGCTGCTCGAACGCGAACTCGAACACCTGCGCGCGAAGGACCGCGACAGCTTGAAGGAACTCGTCTCCATCTCGCGCCGCGAGGTGGACCGGCTCGAGCAAATCATCACGCAATTTCTGCGCGCGCTGCGGCCGAGCCAGCCGTCGCTCGAACGCGCCAGCGTCCGCGAAGTGCTCGACACCACGATCGAATTCTTGCGCCACGAAATCAAGGATCGCGACGTGCTCGTCGAGATCGAATCGCAACCGGACCTGCCCGCGTCGCTGATTGACAAGGCGCAGATCAAGCAGGCGTTCTTCAACATCATCCGAAATGCGTTGCAGGCGATGACCAACGGTGGCCTGCTGAAAATTACGCTCGGCAGCGACGACCGCTTTGTCAGCATCGCCTTCAAGGACACCGGCCCCGGCATCAGCGCCGAAAGCCTCGGCAACATTTTCGAGCCGTATTTCACCACCAAATCCGAAGGCACCGGCCTCGGCCTGATGATTGTCCAGCGGATCGTGCGCGACCACGGCGGCGAAATCGAAGTCCACACCACGCCCCGCAGCGGCACCACTTTCACGATCTACCTGCCCCGCGACGAACGCCGCATCCGCCTGCTCAGCGCGAAGACCACCGACGCGAAAGATTGAGCGGACGCGAGGCGGATTGCGGCTGCCGGAGTTTCCAATGATTGGAAAAGACGGGCCCGAAAAGTTCCAATCATTGGAAAAGTTTTGCGCGGCGGCTCAGGCGAATTTCGCCGGCTCGACCTTGTCCATGTCGTCGAAGACCTGGTTCTCGCCGCCCATGGCCCAGACGAAGCGGTAGGCGCCGGCGCCGGCGCCGGAGTGGACCGACCACGGCGGCGAAAGCGCGATCTGTCTTTCGCGCATGACCAGGTGGCGCGTCTCCTCGGGCGCGCCGAGGAAGTGCATGACGACGCCGTTGGGCGGCAGGTCGAAATAGCAATAGACCTCGGTGCGGCGGTCGTGCGTGTGCGGCGGGAAGGTGTTCCAGACGCTGCCTTCGTGAAGTTCGGTGAAGCCCATCACGAGCTGGCAACTGCGGATGCCGTTGAGGTGGATGTACTGGAAAATCGTGCGGCGGTTGGATTCCTTCAGCGTGCCGAGTTCGACGCGGTTGGCCTGGTCGAGCCGCGCGTGCGTGGTCGGAAATTCCGCGTGGGCCGGATACGAGACCAGATAAAACATGGCGGGATTTTTCGCGTCGTCGCTGGCGAAGGAAACTTCGCGGCTGCCGCGGCCGATGTAGAGGCATTCGCGCGGCGCGAGGGCGAAGTTTTTTCCGTCCACGGAAATTTTTCCGGCCGCGCCGAGGTTGATGACGCCAGCCTCGCGGCGCTCGCAAAAAAAGTTGCAGGCCATCTCGCGGCCGCCCGCCAGCGCGACGGGCGCGGCGGCCGGGACGATGCCGCCGGCGACGGCGCGGTCCACGTCGGTGTAAACAAATTCGGCCCGGCCCGGCACGAAAAGATCTTCGACGAGGAACGCCGCGCGCAGTTCGGCGGTGGTCATGCGGCGGTACGAAATGTCGTCGGCAGTGCGCTGAGTTCTCATGGTGTTCTTCCGGTTATTTTATTTCGACGCGCGGCGGCGATGCGACGGAGGCGGCAAATGCCTTCACGTAGGCGGCCCACGCTTTGTGGTCGGGGAAGTCGAGGCCCTTGCTCCAGCCGGCGCCGGCAAAGTAGGTGACGATCTGGCCGGGGGAGACCATCGCGCCGATCGTGTAGTGGCCGTCAACTTCCGAAATGAAAGGCCGCCAGTCGGGCGGCATGATCAGGCCGCAGTGAATTCGGCCGTTCGGCGCGGCTTCCGGCTCGGTGTAGGCCAGCCAGCAGCCGGCCTTTTCGTCTTTCGTCAGTTCGCCCTCGCCGGGACGTTTGACCACGCCGACGATAAAAGGAAAACCATCGGAGGTCTGGCCGGTGAACGAACTGCTGATGCGGTTCATGTTCGCGCCCCGATCCAGCGAAATGGTCTTCGCTTCGGAACGTTTCGGCGCCCTGGCCATGGCCTCGGCCTCGTTTGCGAGCTGCTGGGCGACGCTGTTTTCGAATTCGGCAAGCATCTGGTGATTTGTGACGTTCGAGCCGAGCACGACGGCGGCGTTGGTTTCAACGCGGTGCGGCGCGCGCGCGATCCACTCGGGATATTGCAGCGTGAAGGTGGTGCGGATCGGGCCGTTCGCCTGAATCCTCCACGCGACGAAATCCATCGGCGCGGTGATCTTGCTTCCGTCGAGCGCGCCGATGCCGCCGCAGCCGCGGCTGAGGCCGACCTTGTAGCAATCGCAGCCTTCTCCTTCGTCCTTGTGATAGGCGCCGGATTTGTACCACTTGTCAATGATCGGATAGCGGACCTTCTTGGACCACACATCAATTCCGCTGCCACCGGTCTCGCGCGGCGCATTCATCAGCGCCGGCCCGTACACGCGGTGCGCGGTGCGATCGTTCTCCCACGCGAAATCGTCATAGCGCTCCGGAACAAACCGCCCGAAGCTCCTCAGTTGCGGCGGCGGCTGCTGATCCTGCTGCAGCGCGCCGAGCACGAGGAAGCGTCTCGTTTGTTTGGGCAGGAAATCGGATTGAAACAAGAGCGAGCTGGACGGCTGGCCGTCGCTCACCGCCAACAGTTGCCGGTCGAGCAGGCGCGAAGTGACCGCATCGAGGATGGTCACGTTTCCTTCGTTCAGATTCGGCGCCTTCGTGATCAGCGCCCGCCAGTCCACCTCGATGGATAGCTGCGGCCGCAGCGCATCCAGATCGCTGGCGGCGCTGACTTCAACGCGGCCGCTGGCCTCGGAGACCAGCGCCATGCGGAAGACTTCGCTGCCGGCGAGAAGGAGCGCGCCGACGCCGTAAACCTCGGTGCTCTTCTCGTCAAAAAGCTTCGGGTCCGATCCGATCGGCTGGACGTGCGAGAGCCGTCCGTCCGCGTCAACGCATCCGGTGAGGGCGCCCCACGCCTTGACGACTGCAGGCTCGTACTCATCGCGATCCAGCAGCCCCTGGTTGATGCCCCAGGCCAGCGCATAGGCGAAGAATCCCGATCCACTGGTTTCCTTGACCGGATAGTCAGCCGGATTGAGCAGGCTCGGCTGCCAGAGTCCATTTTCCTGCTGGCATTTCAGGACGGCCGCCGCCATCTCCTTGAATTGCGTCTCGAAGAACGCGCGGTCGGGGTCGCCGTCCGGCAGGTATTGCAGCACGCGGGCCAGCCCGCCCATCACCCAGCCGTTGCCGCGGCTCCAGAAAATCTTTTTCGAGTTTGCCTCCCGCTTTGCGAAATAGGTCGAATCGCGGAAGAACAGGTGCTCCTCCTTGTCGTAGAGAAACGCGCTCGTCGCCTTCCACTCCTGCACCATGAAATCGCGATATTTTGTTTCGCCCGTCAGCGCATACAACCTCGTCCATGCCGGCGGCCCCATGAACAGCGCATCGCACCACCACCAGCGCATCTCCTTGGTCTTGTCCTTGCCCGCCGAGACCGGCCCCGCGATGGGCTTCGTGTCCGGGTTCGCGAGGATCTCATCGAAGCGCTCGCGGAGCGGCGCGATCATCTTCGGCTCGCGGTAGCGCTCGAACATTTCGCAATACATCTGCCCCACCGCGTGATCGTCGGCATGGTAAATCTTCGCCCCCGGCTTCCATCCGTTCGTTTCTCCCGTCTCGTACATCGCATCGCGAAACCGCCGCGACGCCGAAATTCCATCCAGCGCCATCATCCCGGTGAACAGCGCCCCCTGCGTCCAGTCCGTGGTCGGATGCTTCGACGGATTGGCGATCTGCCAGTCCGCGACCTTCTCCATCAGCGCGCGCACCTCATCCGCCTTCGGCAGCGTCACCGCAGACACCGCGCCCGTCGCGACGATCGAAAACAGCGCAAGCAAAATTCTCTTCATGATTTTTCTCCCACGCACCCGCCGCCGGAATCCGGCAGCGAATCGGCGTGCAAATCTAGCAGACCACCCCGCCCGCAACCAAGTCCGACCCGCGCAAAAAAAGACCGCGCCGCAAACCTCCAATGATTGGAAATGACGGCCGTGCAAATTTCCAATGATTGGAAACACGGTTCGTATCGCGCGGCGCGGCGTCAGGATTTTGATTTGTCGCGAGCGCGCGCAGGCCGTAGTTTGACGGCGTGAAACGTTGGTTGTCCATAGCACTGCTGCTGGCCGTCGTGCCGGTATTCGCTGGCGACGATGGCGCTGTCATCGCGGCGCTGACCGGCGCGCGCAGGATGATGCCGACCACCGAGGGCTTTCAGATCGTGTCGCAGAAAGGCATGTGGATGCGCGCGGTGAGAACCGTTGATGGGGGCTACTGCATTTTCAGCACCAACGGCAGCTCGCGCATTTTTCCGACGCCAATGGGATTCGGATTCCAGGGCGTCAGCAACGATATCCGGTCGGTCACGATGACGCAGCGGGGCTTTGTCATCAACAGCGCGGAAGGCTCGGTCAACCTGGTGAAGGCCGGCTCAGCGTGGATCGATCGCGATTCGACCAACAACTACCGCGTCATCCTCGGCGGCGAAGGGTTTTCGGTCGTCAGCGGGCCGCTGGCACCGATGCCCGCCGACGCCGCCTACGAGCTTTTCATCCAGCGTGATTCGGAAAAGACCCCGGAGCGTCAGTTCACGCAGCCGGCGCCCGATCCAACCCAGCATCAAGTGCAGCCGGTCAAGATTCGGACGAGTTTTGACACAGGCCGCTAAGGAGACGACACCATGGTACTCATCAGTCACAGTGGACCCGAGACGCTGAAGATCGGCGCGGCCGCGCCGGACTTCAAACTCCACGCAGCCGATGGCAGCGCCCGCACGCTGGCCTCGTTCGCCGGCGCGAAGGCGCTCGTCATCAGCTTCACCTGCAACCACTGCCCGTATGCGCAGGCTTACGAGGACCGGTTCATCGCGCTGGCCCGCGAATTTGCGCCGCAAGGCATCGCCTTCGCCGCCGTCAGCCCGAACGACGCGAAGACCTATCCGGCCGACAGCTTCGAAAACATGAAGCTGCGCGCCGCCGAAAAGAAATTCCCCTTTCCTTACTTATATGACGAAAGGCAGTCCATGGCCCGCGCCTACGGCGCCGTCTGCACGCCGCACATTTTTCTTTTCGATGTGGCGCGCAAGCTCGCCTACGAGGGACGCATTGACGACAACTGGAAAGATCCGAGCGGCGTAAAATCGCGCGACCTCCGCGCCGCCATCGAAGCCGTGCTGGCCGGAACACCGGTTCCCACCCCGCAAACAAATCCGATGGGTTGCAGCATCAAATGGAAATAGAACGGCGCCGCTCCAAATCCGCCGCCACGATCCGGGCGATGAAGAATGAGGATCTTCCCGCCGCGCTCGCGCTGTGGAAGCGCACGGAGGGACTGGTGCTGGGCGAATCGGACAACCTGAAAACGCTCTCGTCATTTCTGGCCCGCAATCGCAGCCTGAGTTCCGCGGCGATGATCCGCGGCAGATTTGTCGGCGCGGTTCTGTGCGGCCACGACGCGTGGCGCGGATTTCTTTATCACCTCGCCGTGGACGCCGCGCACCGCCGGAAAGGCATCGCAAAACTTCTCTGCGAGCGATCGCTCAACCGTCTGCGAAAAGCCGGAATCACGCGGTGCAGCATTCATGTGCTCACCGACAACGACAGCGGTCTGGAATTCTGGTATCGCGCCGGATGGACCAGGCGCGACAACATCAAGCTGATGCAATTTCAATTGCAGACGCCGAAAGACCGCCGGCAGAAACCGGCTTCCGCGCCGGCCCGCAAAATGAAGCGGGCCTGATTTCAAAACTTCCAATGATTGGAAAAGTCCGCGACGTAAATTTCCAATCATTGGAAATCACGGTGATTGCTTCCGCGGACTGGCTCCGATGCCGGCGACAGGATGACCGGCGCAGTTCGACGGCGATAATCGCAGGCTTGTTTTCGCGGCGCGATGGCGGAATTCTGCGCGCATGACCACCACCACAAATCGCAGGACATTTCTCAAACAACTCGGCCTCGGCGCGGCAGGGCTTGGCCTTGCCACCTTCGCCCCAGGATGCAAAACCGCGTATTGGGCGCTCGGCACCAACGGTCTTCCGCGAAGCACACCAGAAGCGCAGGGCATATCATCGGAGGCGATCACCGCGTTCATTAGCGCGGCCGCGGAACGCAAAATCGAGCTGCACAGTTTTATGATCGTCCGCCACGGACGCATCGTGGCGGAAGGCTGGTGGAAACCATACGGACCGGAATTTGTCCACACGCTCTATTCGATGAGCAAGAGCTTCACGTCGTCAGCCGTGGGCTTCGCGGCCGCCGAGGGCCGGCTCAGCGTGGATGACCATGTCGTGAAATTTTTCCCGGACTCGCTGCCTCTGGCCGTCAGCGACAACCTCGCCGCGCTGCGCGTGCGCGATTTGCTTTCGATGTCCGTCGGCGATGAAAAGGAACCGACCCACGACATGGTGGGCCAGGACGATTGGGTGAAAACTTTTCTCGCCGCGCCGATCACGCACACGCCGGGGAGCACGTTCATGTACAACAGCGGCGCGACCTACATGTGCTCGGCCATCGTCCAGAAAGTCACCGGCCAGAAGATCGTTGATTATCTCCGCCCGCGGCTGTTCGAACCGCTCGGCATCGAGCAGGCCTCGTGGGAAACCTGCCCGCGCGGGATCAACACCGGCGGCTGGGGCCTCAGCGTGCAGACCGAAAGCCTCGCGAAGTTCGGCCAGCTCTATCTGCAAAAAGGCATGTGGAATGGCCGGCAGATTCTGCCCGCGAAATGGATCGAAGAAGCGACGATAAAGAAAATCCAGCAGCCACTGCCGGAAAAACCCGGCCGCCCGAACGACCAGAACGACTGGGTTCAGGGCTACTGCTATCAATTCTGGCGATGCACCCATCACGCCTTCCGCGGCGACGGCGCGTTCGGCCAGTTCACCATCGTCATGCCCGACCAAGACGCGGTCGTCGTGATGACCGCCGAGAGCAACAACCTGCAAGGCCAGATTGATCTCGTGTGGCAGCACCTTTTGCCCGCGATGAAAGAAAGCCCGTTGCCCGCCGACGACGAGGGGCACTCGGAAATGATGCACAAGATCGCCTCGCTCACGCTCGCGATGCCGGCGGGAAATTCAACATTGCACGTCGCCGGGAAAATTCCGGGCAAGACGTTCAAGCTCGAAGACAACAATCTCGGATTGCAGTCCGCCTCGTTCGAATTCGAGACGCAGCCCGGTGTCACATTCCGTGATGCAAAATCCGAATATTCCATCCCGTTCGAAAACGCGCGCTGGCAGCTCGGTGAAACGAATCTTCCCGGCACGCCGCCGCGCCTCGTCGGCGGACGCCATTCGACGGACGGAATGAAATTCAAAATCGCAACAGCGGGCGCGTGGAAGGACGACAACACGTTCGAGATGATGCTGCGCTATTACGAAACACCGCACCACGACATGATCACCTGCCGGTTCGACGGCGACAAAGTTGAGATCAGCTTCATGAACAGCATCGCCGCGCTGGGCGCGAATCCAAAGGACAAGCGGCCGGTGTTGCGCGGCGCAGCAGCCTGAAGCGCGCCGCAGGAATCACCAAAAGGCGTCCACGCCTCCCCCGGTGTAGCGAAGCTGCATCTGGTCGCCCGTGAGCCACGAAACTCCGCCGTCCAGCCGGCCCTGGTTTCCGCCGGCCGGCGAGCCGTCGCTGTTGACGTGATTGACGCCGGTGCTCCAGCTGCCCTGATATTTCCGGCTCAGGTCCACGAACAGCAGCGGATAATACGGCGAGTCGTGCAGGCGCTGGGCGAACAACTGCGCGCCCGTTGGCGTGCCCGGATAGCTTGCGCCACCGCGCGTCGGCCAGCCGTTGTCGTCGCCGAGATAGAAATAGCCCCACACCGAATCCACGGCCGATCCGGAGTAGTTCCAGAAATCATCGCGGTTCCAGTTTTTGTTCGACGGGCAATAGCACTGCGAGCGCAGCAGATTGAATTTGCCAACCCACGCCATCGCGTTGGCGTACGAATACCAATAAGGATAGGGCGACGCCGCGCTGTGCAGCGACGGCATGCGGCCCTCCAGATCGTCGGCGGACAGCGTGGTTGCGCGGATCAGCTCGCGGACATTGCTCGCACACAAGCTGCGCCGCCCGCGCTCCAGCGCCTTGTTGACGGCCGGGACCAGCAGCGCCGCCAGCAGCGCGATGATCGCGATGATCACGAGCATTTCAATCAGCGTGAAACCGCGCCGCGCGCCCCGGGCCTCCGGATTTTTTTTTCGATCCGCACAAAGCATGGAATCAATCTATACCCACTTCGCCGCCGCACGAATTGCAAAAAATAGTTTCCAATGGTTGGAAAAGGCGCCGCGGCAAATTTCCAATCATTGGAAACGACGGTGTTTTTTCACCGGCCTCGCCGCGCAGGGCCGTGGAATTAACGGCGGGCGCGGCGGGGTGGTCAGAATTTGTAGATGGCGGCGAATTGTTCGCGCACGTCGTCGCCGTCGGCGGCTTCCTTGTAGGTCGTCTTGAGGTACGAGATTTCGAGCGCGAGCTGGAGGTTGGCCGTCAGCGAGTAGCTGCCGTTTCCGAAATAGACGAGGTTGGAGAGGCGCGGCGGCGACTTGGCGTTGGCGGCCACGTCGTCCTTGTTCACTTCGTCAATGCCGGAGCCGAGGTTGAACTGCCATTTGCCCCACGGGCCGAGCGAGGCCGCGGCCCAGCCGCCGTGCGCGCCGATGGAATCTTTCAGAACCGGGTCGTAGCCCTGGCCGATGCCGCCGAGATAGGCGCTGAGATTTTCGCCGACGAAGCTTTCGCCCTGCAGCAGCAGCCAGCTCGAAATGGGCAGCGAGACATCCACATTTCCGGACCAGGTCTCGAATCCGGTCTCGCCGTTGACCTCGCCGAGTTCGTTCGTGAAGTGCTGTTCCTCGCGGCCCCAGTGGCCGGACACGCCGACGGTGGCGGGCTTCGCGTTGAACGACGGGAAGGTCAGGCTCACGCGGCCCTGCGTGGTGGGGAAGCCGGCGTCGGCGCCGCTGTCGGGATCGGTCGAGCTGGTGAACACGAATTTGCGATCGGTGATGCTGCGGGTCGCGCCGGCCTCAAATTTCAACGTCACATCTTCGGCCAGACTCACGCCCTTGGTCAGGCGGATCTGCGGGCGGCGGTAGCCGATGTTGCCCTGCCACCAGCAGACCGAATAGTTCACCGTCGGCGGGGTCAGCGGCGAAATGATGTCCGAGGTCTGGCCGGCCAGCAGGCTCGCGTTCCAGTCGGTCCACTCCGCCTTCACGAATGCGTGCCGCAACATCAGGTCGGGTTTGTTCTCCGCCGCGCCCTGCCCGTAGAAATCCGCCTCGACCTGCCCCGACGTCTTGATTTTTGCCTGCGCCGGACCGCTGGCCAGAAAGCCGAGGCGTGTCTGGTTGGCGGTCATGTTGAACTCGTCGTCGTTGCCGTCCGTGCCCTCGGACTCGACCCAGCGCGCGAAATCGCCGGCCGACGTGCGCGAATCGTCGCGGGAAGCGTCGAGCTTGATCGTCGCGTAAAACTGGACGTCCACCGGCTTCGCGGTGGCGCTCTTCGCGGCATCGGCCTGGTCTTTCGCCGCGCGCCCGTTCTTGATCTGCTGGACTTCGTTGTCCAGCTGGTCGAGCCGCAGCCGCAGCTCGTCATTCTGCTTTTTCAAAGCCGCCGTATCGTCCTGCGCCCGCGCGGCCGCAGCCACGAACACGATCGCGGCGAGCGCCGCCGCCAGACAAAAAACGGAAATATTCTTCATCATGTCTCCTGATTGATTTGATCCCACGGCCGCATCTTGTCGGCTGGCGGTTTGAAAATGCGACAGCTTCCATGCCGAGGAAGTTCTTCAAACGACATCGGAGAAAACCCGATTCCGCGGCCGGCCGCGGCCGCCGGTGGTTTCCAATGATTGGAAAAGACCGCGGCGCAAACTTCCACTCATTGGAAAAATTTTGCGGCGATCCGCCCCGTCAATCCTTCTTCTTTTTCACCCACGCGTCATCGCCGGGGCCGCGGACCCGGTCGAGTTCGATGTGGATGGCGGCGACGGGCACCTCCGCGTCCATTCGCGTGCAGAGCCGGCGCTCGTCGTTGGAGACCCAGACGGTGATTTTTCCCTTCCGCATGAAGAGGCCGTTGAAGGCCGCGTCGGGGTCGAGGCGCGTGACCTTGATCCTGCCGTAGGCGCTCACCTTCTGCTCCTCGATGCCGACGGGCTTCACGAAGAGGTCGTAGAGTTTTTCGTCGGCCATGACGCGATATTGGTTGGTCGTGCCGACGGTGAACGAATCGCGGCGCAGCCAGTACATGGCCGTGACGATGTCGCGGGTGTCCGGCTCGATCTTGAAGCCCTTGACGTGGCCGTCGCGGAACGAGCCCTGCCGGCCGAGTTTTGCGTCGCGATCGAACACCGTGATTTCATCGGAGCGATAGTGGCCTTCGCTGAGCGTTTTTCGGAAATACACCGGCAGGAACGGGCCGGGATCAATCACCGTTTCGATCGTGTCCTCGACCGGATACAGCGTCGCGACGACGCGGTTGGTTTTGGTGAAGTGCCGGATGCGCAGCCGCGGTTTTCCGTCCTGCTCGACCCAGTCGGTCGTCACGCTGGTCGTGCCGACGTGGATGACGCCCCAGTAAATGTCGTAGGTCATTCCTTCGCCAACGGGAAACCAGAGCTTCGGGAGATTGTTGCTGTTCGACAGCGGCACGAGGCCGTTCGTCGCCACGGCGATCTTGAAGACCGCGTTCGAATCGCGGTCGATGAAAAGATAGTCGTTCGTGTTGTCCTTCGCGAAACACGCGATGGACAGAAATGACAGCGCGATGAAAATGAATTTTCTCATCTCAGGCCGCGGCGCGCGATTTTTCCGGTCGCATCACCGAAATCAAAAGGTGCTCCAGCAAGATATCCGCCGGCACCGGCGCGCTGACCATTCTTTCGTGCGCCTCGGTGATCAGCCGGTGCGCCCGCAAAAGTTCATCGAGGGTGAATCGCGAGGCGTCCTCAACCATGAAGCCGACGCGGAATTTGTTCATCGCGCGCGGGTCTTTCGGCAGTCCCTTCAGCCAGTCGTCAGCCTCCGGTCCCGCAGACCAGTCGGCGTTCACCCATTCGCCCTTGCGGTAAAAACGAATCCACCGCTTGTCGAGGCACTGCCGCAGAACGATCAGATCGCGCAGCCGGCTCTCCAGCATTCCGACGATCATCTGCGGCGATTCCTTCTGCGAAAACAAATGCCGCAACACCGACATCGCCCGCGGAATATTTCGTTTCCCGAAGGCGTCCGTCAGGTCCCACGCGACAGCCTCGCGCGATGGACTGACGATCGCTGCGATGTCCTCGCCGCGCACGTCTGTCCGGCCGGCGAGAAATAGAAACAGCTTTTCGACTTCGTTTCGAATCTGCCGCGTGTCGCCGCCGGTGCGGTCGAGAAAAACCGGAATGAGCTCGGAGGAAATTTTCAGCCCGGCCTCCTGAAACGCGCCGCGGACATATTCCGCCGTCGCCCGTTCCGCCTCTTTCGGTTTCTCCGGCGGATTGAATTCGATGATTTGGCCCGCCGCCTGGATCGCCTTGTAGAGCGCGGAGCCGCGGTTGATCTTGTCCGCGCTGATGACCAGCTTCTGGCCCTCGGGCATTCCCTTTTTGATTTCCTCCGCCAGCGCGGCGAGCCGCTCCTTGATCGCTTCGGGTAATCCGCCGCCGCCCTCCGAATCTCCGGAACCGTCTTCGCTTTCGCCCGAGGCTGGATTCTTCGGCACAAAAAAACGGACATCGCGAAGCCAGATCGTTTTCCCCGCGCCGAAGAACCCGACCGTGCGAACCGCCGAAAGGCATTTGTTGATCGCAGCGATCACGAACTCGATTGTGTCAACGCGGCCGTCAATCGTTTCGAGGCCGAACGCCTGCTCCGCCGGCGGGCACAATGACTCGACCAGTTCGTGCGTCTTTCTCGTCGCCTCATATTCATCCGCGCCCCAGATGAGGAACACGGATGCGCCTCCAGCTTTGGTCGGGCCGGCCATTATGAATCACCCTTTGTCATTTTCTCGTTCACCGTTCCTGTTTCGTCGTCGAGCGAACATACACGGCACGCTTGAGCACGTCCCAGTCTTCCTCGCTGAAATTGAAATTGTCCATGAGGCAATTGTGCAAGTTCTGGTCGCCAGCCAGCAACCTCCCGAGTTTTTGAAAATTCGCGGGACCGAGCCTGGTCTCGAGAAAACGGACCAGTTCCTCGGACTGGCGCGAATAGGCCGCATTAGCCGTCGCCAGTGCTGGATAATCCTTGCAGCCGAGAAGGACCTCAAACGCCAGCAGCTCCGATTTCGGCAGCGCCGGCTGGGTGCGGATAAGATTGCGGCCTTCCATCTGGCCGAGCCACTTTGCGGTACACCAGCCATAGGAGGCCGCGCAGCCCTCCTCGTACCACAACGGCAGCGGCGCGGGGCTCGAGTGCTTCAGGACGTGGTGAACCAGTTCGTGCGCGAGCGATTCGTGCGCGTCGCTGTTGTCCGACAGGATTGCGATGGTGCTGCCGCCCGAGAGGCCCTTGCCCTCGATGCGGGCGTCCGACTGCCGGGAAAAATTCTTCCACGCGTTTGTGTCGGTGTACCAGGAGATGGCGCTCGGCGGCTTCGACGTCAGGCAGAGCATCTCGCAGACTTTTGCGTGCATCTTCAGCGTCAGGAACAGCACCTCGCGCGCCTCCGCCTCGCTGCTAGCGCGCACGACCACGCCCGAAGCCTCCGCCGTTCCGGGCAGCAGCAGTTCATCCGACTGTCGCATCTGCGCGGATGCCGACAGCGAGACGGCCAGCAGCAGCAGGAGGGCTTGGAAGAACCGACCTGAATCCTGAAACCTGAAACCTGAAACCTGAGCCAAAACCATGCTCCACATCTTGCAACACGCCGCGCACGAAGCAAGATTTCGAACGCACTTTTGAAACTTGGAACTTGGAACGGGCGCGCCTCATCCCGCATAGTTTCTGCCATGAACAGCAACGCGCTTTTTGCGCCCTGGCGCATCGAATACATCCTCGGCCCGAAGACCGGCGGCTGCTTTCTCTGCGCCGCGCTCGCAGCGGACGACGAGCGCGCGCATCTGCTTTTGCATCGCGGGAAGACCTGCGCGGTCATCATGAACCGCTATCCCTATTCCTGCGGCCACCTCATGGTCATCACCAACCGCCACGTCGAAACGCTCGCGCAAATGACGCCGGAGGAGCGCGCGGAGATGATGGAGCTGACCCACCGCTGCGTCGAAATCCTCGCCGACGCGATGACGCCGCACGGCTTCAACACCGGCCTGAATCTCGGCAAGGTTGCCGGCGCGGGCTTGCAGGACCACATCCACCAGCACGTCGTCCCGCGCTGGACCGGCGACACCAATTTCATGGCCGCCACCGGTTCCACGAGCATCATCCCCCAGGCGCTCGACGAGCTTTACGCCATCCTCCGCCCCCGCTTCGACCGGTTATGACCCGCCCGCCCCCCATCTTTTCCAATGATTGGAAACTTCCGTGACGGCTTTTTCCAATCATTGGAACTTCCCCCGCCGACCGTTTCCAATTCTCGAAGATTCTCCTCCGTCTGGCATCCTCGCAGTCATTCGGAAACCGCATTCGCGAACCATTTCATCGCAAATTCGATTGGTTTTGCCGCATTTCGCCACTTCTTGGGCCTTTCCGAGGGTTGTCCTGAAAGTTTTCAAACATGTTCTGATGCGGCACAAGATTATGACAACGCGGCATAAACCTATGACGACGCGGCATAGTTTTATGACGACGCGGCATAAGCCTATGGCAGCGCAGCATAGTTTTATGACGACACGGCATGAGCCTATGCCGATGCAGCAGAATTTTATGACGACACGGCATAAGCCTATGACGACGCAGCATATGTTTATGACGACGCGGCACAAGCCTATGACGGCGCAGAATAAGTTTATGACGACACGGCATAAGCCTATGACGCGGTTTCATAATCCTATGCTGCGGATCCCCGGATTTGGTTTGTGGCATTCCAAACATGCTTCTCGCCGGTCCATACATGCCCCGACCATCCAGAAAAGTGTTCTCCACTACCCCAAACGCCTGGAAAGCCTGCCATGACCGCCCAAGCCGGAAAATTCCGCGCGGGAAAAATCGCCATAGCGGTGGCGGTGGCGCTGGTTCTCTATGTGCTCTCAATTGGCCCCGTATTCAGAATGTTTGGCACAGCGCGAACGCGGGGCGACAAATTCAGGATCAAAGAGAAGTTCTACTCGCCCCTGACTTTGTTGGCGGGAAGAAGCCCGCCGGTATTTAACGCCATGAACCGCTATTTGCTGCTATGGGGCGTTGATATGGATACCGAATGAGCCACCCTCGCGAGTATATCGTCGCCGCGCTGCGCGCCACGCGGCTGCTGGCCGCCTACAACGCCGCGAAGTTCCATTTCGTCGTTTCAAAGGCGAAGGCCGACAACGAAACGTTCCTTCGCGAACATCCCGGCTTCAACGTTCCCTCGCTCGCGCTCTGCTACGACGCCTACGGCCACGTCAGCTACCGCGATTATTTCGAAAGCGGCCGCAAGCACGCCGAATTTTTCGCCGGCCTGATCAACGCGGCCGGGCTTCGCGATGCCGCCGTTCTCGAATGGGGCTGCGGCCCCGCGCGCGTGATCCGGCACCTCGGCGAATTTCTCAGCGGCAAAGCATCGCTCGCCGGCGCCGACTACAACGCGGAGACCATCGCGTGGTGCCGCGAAAATATTCCCGGCATCCGCTTCGAAAAAAACGAACTCGCCCCACCGCTGCCATTCGCCGCGGCCAGCTTCGACGCGATCTACGCGCTCTCCGTCATCACGCACCTCTCCGAAAAAATGCACGGAGAATGGCGCGATGAACTCCTGCGCGTGCTCAAGCCCGGCGGCCTGCTGATCGTCACCAGCCACGGCGACTGGTATCGCGAACACCACCTGCTGCCCGCCGAGCGCGCGCAATACGACGCCGGCCGGCTCGTCGTCCGCGGCGGAATCGAGGAAGGCAAAAAATGGTTTGCCGCGTTCCACCCGCCCGCCTACATGCGCGGGAGTTTTTTCCGCGGCATGGAAATCAAAGAACACCTGATCCACCCGCTGCCCGGAAGCATCGAGCAGGATGTCTGGGTCGCGCGCAAGCCCGCACAGGCTGGTGTGGCCAGCCGCGCGCTTGAAGCCGGTCAGCCCTGCTGATAGATTTCGACACATGAGCACACTGGTTGAAATTGAAGCTGCGGCCGACGAACTGCCTCCTGAGCAGCAGCAGGAATTGCTGCTTCATCTTGCGCGCCGTCTGCACGACACGGGCGGCCCGATGCCCGAACCGCGCCTGTTTTCCACGGAACAATTGAAATCGTGGATGGACGAAGACGAGGAATCCCTCCGCCAGTTCCGTGCCGGGAAGTGAACCTGTTTCTCGACAGCAGCGTCATCCTCGCCGCCTGTGGCCGGCCATCGGGCGCATCCGCGCGGGTCTTCGACATCGCCCGGCGCTCCGGCTGGTCGCTGCTGGCCAGCGGCTATGTCATCGAAGAAGTCGAAAGAAATCTGCGCCACCGGCTGCCGCCCGCCGCAACCGGCGAGTGGCAGCGCCTCCGCCCATCGTTGCGGCGCGTCGCCGACGAATTCACATTCGACCGCACCGTGCTGTTCAAAAAAGGCAAGGACCGTCCGATCCTTTTCACCGCCGCCGCATTCAGCGAAGTCCTGCTCACGCTCGACTGTGGCGATTTTGGAGACCTCATGGCCGCCGGCTTCTACGGCCTTGCCATCATGACGCCCGGCGATTTCCTTCGCCGCGAGCGCGCTGCCGGCCGGCTCCGGGAATGAACGCACCCCGCGCCGCGCGATCAAAAATCTTTTCCAATCATTGGAAATTTGCACGGCCGTCATTTCCAATCATTGGAAGCCGGGAAAAACTCAGCGCGGCGGCACGAAGCGCCGGCAAAAATCGCGGACGGACCGTGTGAACGTGAACTCGGCGGTTTCGGGCACGGAGTTCGACGGCGCGCCGACCCAGCTCTCGATGACGACCTGGTCGGGCCGTCCGTCCACAAACGTGTAGTCGTAGCCCTGCCGCATGATGCCGACGTACCACGTCGCATCGTCGGCGAGCCCGAGTTTGTTCATGTGCGCATAATCGGCCGCCCAGTAAATGAGGCTGAACGGCAGCTTCCGCTGGCGGCAGGCGGCCTCGAGTTTTTTCACCTCCGGCCAGTTGCCCGGATAAATTTTGTTGCCGATCGTGAAGTGATTCCAATCAACATCGAGGCGGTAGAAATCGAGGCCGCGGACTTTTTTCTCCCGGAGTTTTTTCTCCAGTGATTCGATCCATTGCTGGTGATCCGCCAGCGATGTCGCCGGATAACATTCGATATCGCCGACGCGGATGTCCGGAAAATTCTGGCGGACCAGCGCGATGTAATTTGCGGTTTCCTCGACGGCGTAATCGTCCGGCTTCTTGATGTGCTGTCGGCAACAGATCAGCGGCTCGTCCATCGCGATCGCGTAAATTTTTCCGCCGAGCTTTTCGATGCGCTCCCACATCGGCTTTTCGACGTTGAATGTTGTATCGCCGGTCTGGCCCCACGGCTTGATCGCGCCGGTTTCGAGCGCCAGCTTGATTTTCCATTCGTTCAGCTTCGCGAACCAGGCGCGAAGATCGTCATCGGAAAATTGTTTGTTGAAATTCAAATCGGTGTAGCCGAGCACATCAATCAGCGAGCGCGTTTCCTTCCACTCGTCCGGCTTCGCAAAAAGATCGCGCATCGCGCGGCCATTTTCCACGCCCGGCGGCATCATCCAGACTTCCGGTCGCGGTCGGTTCGTCTGCGCTCCGGCGCGCAGCGGCGCGCCCGTCAACAGCAGCGCAAGGGCTGGCACCAGCAACCACGCCGCAAAAGTCCGACCGGACTTTTTTCCGACTGTCGTCATCATTGATTTTATATTTTTCATTTCACGCTCCACTGCCGCGATAGAATATTTCCCACCGGCCGGGAATTTTCGTGGAGCGCCGAAAGAAATGCCGGCTCGCAAATGAACGCAGGAACGAAATCAGAACTTCCAATGATTGGACAACACGGTCGCGCAAATTTTCCAATCATTGGAAGTCGGCGCGGCGCGGCGAAACATCGGTGGAAATCGCGGGCGAAAAAATGGAGCGCGTCAGGAATTTGGCGGCGGTTTTCTTGTCGCGAGTTCGACGTAGTGGTCGGCCTTCGAATATTTCATCCAGGTTTTCTCGGAGCAGGCCCAGCGCAGCACCAACACGGCCGTCAGCAGATAAATCACACCGAGCGACAGGAGCACGATGGCGTTGGCCGGCGCGGGAAGCAGCGCATAAATTCCGATGTGGATGAGCAGGAATCCCGACACCGCCAGCGCCAGCAGAAACGCAAGCCCCACCATGCCGATGAACAGCCTGCGCGCGACGCCGACGCCGCGCACGTACCAGACGACCGCCTTGATTTTCAGCAGGTCCACCGAGATGCGGCGGAAGCGCTGCAGCAGCCACAGCACCCCGCCGGTCAACATGCGTGAGAAAAAATTCTTCACATGGATGGATGAAGTTTCAACGGATTATTTTTTTCGGCCAAGAATGTAGCCGGCCAACAGCGCCACGATGGCCGTGCCGCCAATGTACGGCCACGGATTCTCGTGGACGTGATTGTCAACCTTGCACGCACATTCCTTGACCTTTTCCGTGCTGACTTCCTTCGCGTGAATCAGCGCCTCCACCGCGCGTTTCTGGGCGGCGGAAAGCGTTTCGGCCGCCGAGTGCTCGGCATCCACCAGAGCCGTTTTCAGGTGGGTGTACTTGTTGCTGACGAGACTTCGGATTTCATCTTTCTTGTCTTTCGCGGCCTCCTCCAAAAGTTTCAGGGCTTCCGCGATTTTCTCATTGCTGGTTGCTTCCATGATGATACCTCTCTCTTTGTTCGATCCTCCCTTTGGGATCTTATTAATCGGTTCCGTTGGACGATACGATATACGCGCGTGAGTTATTCGTCAAACCAATCGTTGTAATCGATGCGGGCGAAATTCGGCGGCTAGCCGGACGCCTTCCGCAGTTGTTCGACGGCCTGCTGAAGTTGCGCCGGTTCGCCGAGCAGCAGGAGTTTGTCGCCGGCCTGCAGTTCCTCATCGGGGCCGGGATTCGTCGTGCGTTTTCCGGCGCGGTCGAGCGCGACGATGCTGGTGCCGCTGCGAACGCGGAGATTTAATTCGCGGATGAGTTTCCCGGCGGGCGGCCCGGCCGGCACGACAAAAATTTCAAGATCCGCGGCTTCGAGCATCGGCGGCAGCACGGCGGATTTTTCCGGCGCGGGCGGCGGCTGGCTCAGCGTGTCCACCAGCGCAAATTTTGCGCGCGAATACCAGGCGTTGAACGGGCGGCCGAAAAGCCAGCCGAGAAGCGCTGCAAGCACGATGAGCAAAACCAGCGTGGTCAGCGGCGGCAGCAGCGCGGCGCTCATCAACAAAATCAGAAGGCACAGCAGCAGCAGCCCGGCCACGTGCAGCATTCGGCTGAGCAGCGGGCGCATCGCGGCGGCGCGCGGCGAGGAGTCCGGCGTGACCATCTCGGACAGCAGCATCGCGAGCGCCTCGATTTTGCGATGGCTGGCGATGAGCAGCGGCATCGAAAGCACGAATGCGCCGAGCCAGTACAGCGGACGTCCGTCGCGGGCAATATCGGGCAGCCAGAGCAATCGCGGTCGCGGCAGATGCGGCGCGAGAAAAGTTGCCAGCAGAAAAATGGCGGCGATGAGTGCGACCGTGATGGCGATTTGCATCAGCAGATTCCACGCGATGCGCGACGCGGGGCTGCCGCGGCGGACGCTCCGCATTTCGCCGAGCCATCGATTGTACCAAAGCAGCGCGGCCCGCAATCGCTCCGGCACCAATCGAGGCGCGAGCCGGATCAGCGAGTCGGCATGGCCGATCAAATAGGGGCGGACAATCGCGGTGAGCACCGCGATCGCGACGACGATGGGGAAAAGTTGGCTGCTGCCGATGCCCAGCGAAATGCCCAACGTTGCGACGACGAATGCGAACTCGCCGAGCTGCGACATGTGAAGCCCGGCGCGCAGTCCCGACGGCGCGTCGTAGCCGGTGACAAATAGTCCGAACGAGCACGCGGCGGTTTTTCCGATCACGAACAGGACCGCGAGCAACGCAATGGTTGCTGCATTCGGCGCGATTTGCGCCGGATCAATCAACATGCCGATGGACACAAAAAAAACCGCGCTGAACATGTCGCGCAGCGGTTCGGTGAGCGCGCGGATGCGGCCCAGCGCGCGCGATTCGGCGGCCAGCGCGCCCATCAGAAACGCGCCTAGCGCGGTGCTGAAATTAAGCGCCGACATGAATTGCGCGAAACCGAAGGTCAGCGCGAGCACGGTGATCAGCAGCATTTCGTCGCTGCGCAGCCGGTTCACGTATTGCAGCAATCGCGGCACGACCAGCAGCCCGACGACGATCGTGGCGATGAGCACCACCGACAGTTTCAGCAACGAAAGCGCGATAGCGGCGACGCTGATATGTTCGTGCCCGACAAAGCCCGGCATGAAAGCCATCACGATGATGATGAAAATATCTTCCGCCACGAGCATCCCCGAAACGATCTGGCCGTGTGCGCTGTTCAGCTCGCCCGCATCGCGCAGCGATTTTATGATGATGGCCGTCGAGGAAATCGCGAGCGCCGCGCCGAGCAGCAGCCGGTCGGCCAGCGGCCAGCCGAGAAAACCGCCCGCGGTAAATCCGAGCCAGACCATGAAGCCGATCTCGATGATCGCGGCCAGCCCCGCCGTCGTGCCGACCGTCGCGAGCTTGCGCAGACTGAAATCGAGGCCGAGCGAAAACATCAGGAAAAGCAGGCCGAGTTCCGCCAGCTCGCGGATCGTCTCCTGGTGGCCGACGGTCAGCCCCGGAAAAAAATGCGGGCCGACGAGGGTGCCGGCCAGCAGATAGCCGAGCACCACCGGCTGTTTGAGCCGGCGGAAAAGCAGCGTGATGATGCCCGAGACAATCATCACCACCGCCAGATCCCGAATGAGCGCAACACCGTTCATGCTGCGGCAAACCTAGCAAACGCCCCCGCCGTTGCACGGTCATTTCCAATGATTGGAAAAGACCGCCGCGAAAATTTCCAATCATTGGAAATTATCGCGAGCGACCCTTTGCCGGGTCCGGCCCGGACAACTTAGGGCGACGGAAACCAGAGGCGGTTGATCTGGAATTGCTGCAGCACGGGCTGCGCGCCGCTCCAGCCCCATTGCTGCTGCAGCACACCGCCGCTGGATTTGAGGATGTGCCACATGCCCATCGCGGGATAGTAAACCGCGATGTCGGCCTTGCCGTCTCCATCGTAGTCGGCTGGCACCGGCGCGTCTGCGCTCCAGCCCCATTGCTGCTGGATCATGCCGCCGCTGGATTTCAGGATATACCACGTGCCGGTGTCTGGAACGTAGGTGGCGATGTCGGCCTTGCCGTCGCCGTCGTAGTCGGCAGGCACCGGCAGCGCCTTGCTCCAGCCCCATTGCTGCACGCGCATCCGGTTGTTTCCGGATTGCAGAATGCACCAGTTCCCGGTCGTCAGGTCGTAGGTGGCGATGTCGGTCCTTCCGTCGCCATCATAGTCGGCCGGCACGGGAATCGCCTTGCTCCAGCCCCATTGCTGCGTGCGCGTCTGCCGGTTGCTGGATTGAAGGATCGCCCACATGCCTGCGGCCGGATCGTAGGTGGCCATGTCGGAGACGCCGTCGCCGTCATAGTCGGCGCTGACGACGATGGTGTTGCGGCCGTCCCAGTTGGTGACCACCGGCGTGGCGTTCGAGCTTTGCACGATGAACCAGGTGGTGGCGGCTTCGTCGCGCACGGCGTAGTCGGTTTGGCCGTCGCCATCGTAGTCGGCGCTGGCCGGCACGGTGTTGAAGCTGCCAAAGAGCAACTGAGCCGGACCGTCGGAACTTTGCAACACGTCCCATTCGTTTCCGCGCGGCACATACACGGCGATGTCGCTGCGGCCGTCGCCGTCGAAATCCACCGGCACGCAGGCGTGCCTGAAGAGCGCGGTGTAGTTCGCTCCGCCGACCGGCACGCTCTCGTATCGAACCGGAGAAAGGCGGCCGTCGTTCCATCCGATGAAGCGCCAGCCGGGGCTGGGGGCGGCGAGGATCTGAACAGAGGTGAGAACGGGATATGTCCCGCCCCCGAATACATTGCCGCCGCATGCGGGGCTGGCCTGCGCGACAATCGTCCCCATCTGCAGCGCAAAGTTGGCCGTGTAGGTGATGTTCGACGATGGAACTGCGATGGTGCGGACGGGATTCGTTTCACCGTCGCTCCAATTCACGAAGAGATAGCATGGTTGATTCGCCGCAGCAGAAAGCACGACATTCGAATTCACCTGATACGTCCCGCCACCGGTGGCCGTCCCGCCGTAGGTCGGATTGGCCAGCACGGAAACTGTCGCAAGATGCTGCGTGAAGTTCGCGGCATAGGTGATGTCAGACACGGGAACGATGATCGTGCGCGTCGCATCCGTCACGCCGTCGCTCCAGCCGGTGAACAGCCAATACGCCGCGGGCGAGGCCGTGAGAACGATATTGCTGTTCGCCTGATACGTCCCGCCGCCGCTGACCGTGCCGCCGTTGGCCGGATTGGTTGCCACGAAAACCGTCGCCAGTTGCATCGCGAAGTTCGCGGTGAAGGTGACGTTCGATGCGGGAACGATGATCGTGCGCGTCGCGTTCGTATCGCCGTCGCTCCAATCCACGAAGTTCCAGTACGGATTTGCCGATGCCTGAAGCGTGGCATTTGTTCCGGCGAAGAAAAGACCGCCACCCGAAACGACGCCGCCATTCGCCGGATTCGTCGCAACGGAGACCACCGCCCGCGGGCCGGCTTCATACGCGCCCATGTCAACGGTGCCATTCACGATACGTGGATTGCCGTCGAGGTCGGCTGTGCCCGTTGCATAGGAATTGCCACCTGTGTCGATGCAAGGCGAAGAGGCCAAGAGATGGAAGTTACTGTTGGCCGCGTCCACGAATTGCGGATCGTTGGTGATGTTGCCGGTGCCGGCGGGCATGGGCGTCGTGCAGGAATAACCGAAAGTCGTGCCGTAGTGATTTGGTCCCGTCGGCGCGGAGTTGGAATAGACAATGCAGTTGTTAATAGCGCAAACATACGAACCACCGCCAGAGAAACGGGCCGAGTTGCCTGTCAGCGTGCAGTTGTTCAGCGTGCCGTTGTAGGCCCCGCCGCCAGAAAAGGCCAAGTTGCCCGAAAGCACGCAGTTGTTCAGCGTGCTGAAATCCGCGCCGCCGCCGACGCCGGCGCTCGAATTGCCGGTCAGCGTGCAGTTGTTCAGCGTGCATAGAGACGCACCTCCGCCCTCATTGGCCGAGTTGCCCGAAAGTGTGCAGTTGTTGAGCGTGCCCTGACAAGAACCGCCGCCGACGTCGCCGCTCGAATTGCCCGACAACGAGCAGTTGTTCAGCGTGCCGCCTTCCGAACCGCCGCCCCACCATGCCGAGTTGCCCGAGAGCGTGCAGTTGTTTAGCACCCCACCGAAGATGCAGTTCGCGCCACCGCCACGTAGATCTTTTATATCATCGCCAGTCGACAGAGTTCCGAGAGTGAGAGTCCTGCCATTTTGAAGTGTGAACCCGTTCAATGTACCGGCACTCATGAAAACGCATCGCACCGCACTGCCGCCATCAATCACCGTCACCGCCGACCCGTTGACGCTTTGCACGGTGATGTTCTTCCCGATGACAGCGCGGTTGGAGCTGATGCCGCCCGGCGTGCCCCTCGTGCCCGTCGCATAGACGCCGTTGCTGACGATCACGGTGTCGCCGTCAATCGCGAGGTCAACGGCGGCCTGAATGGTTTGCTTCGCCGTGGGCCACGACATCCCGTCCGCCGCGTCGTTGCCGTTGGTCGCCACATACCAGACCAGCGCGCCGACGTATTGCGTGAAGGTTGCGGTGTACGTGATGTTCGCCAACGGCACGGTGATGGTGCGCGTGAGGTTTGTGTCGCCGTCGTTCCAGCCGGTGAAGAACCAGTGGCCGTTGGCGGGCGCGGCGGAGATTACGACGTTCGAGCCGGGAATATAAATTCCGCCGCCGGATGCCGTGCCGCCATTGGCCACAACGCTGACGGTGACGAACTGATATTCGTACGCTCCCATGTCAACCGTGCCATTGACGATGCGCGGGTTGCCGTCGAAATCGGTGACACCATTCGTCGCATAGGCATTGTTGCCCGCGTCGATGCACGGCGAGGTGGCCTTGAGATGGAAGTTGCTGTTCGCCGCGTCCACAAATTGCGGGTCGTTGGTGATGTTGCCCGCGCCTGTCAACCCCGGCGAACAGGAATAATTGAGGGTGGAGCTGTCGCAGTTTGGGTTGAAAACAGCGGTGTTGAAATACACGATGCAGTTGTTCAGCGTGCCTTGTTCCGCGCCGCCGCCGCCGACCGCAGAGTTGCCGGACAGCGTGCAGTTGTTCAGCATGCACCAATTCGCGCCGCCGCCGCCGCCGCCGACCGCAGAGTTGCCCGACAGCACGCAGTTGTTCAGCGTGCTATCAGACGCGCCGCCGCCGAAGTACGAAGCCGAGTTGCCCGACAGCGTGCAGTTGCTCAGCGTGCACGAATACGCGCCGCCCCCTTTAACTGCCCAATTGGCGGATAGAGTACAATTGATCAGCGTGCCGCCGCCCACCGCGCCTCCGCCACTATTATCGTTTCTTGGTCCAACTGAATTACCAGACCCATCGGGCAAGGATTTTCCGTTTCTGAGCGTGAAGCCGGACAATGATGAGTCTCCGCCAATGTAGACGCAGCGCACCGCATTACCACCGTCAATCACTGTCACTGCCGCGCCATTGACGCTCTGCACTCTCCAGCCGCCGCCGTTTATGACCACACGATTCGAACAACTATAGGAACCGGGCGTATCGCGCGAGCCGGTGGCATAGACGCCGTTGCTGACGAGGACAATGTCGAAGCCGCTGCCAAAGAAGTACGCCGCGTCAACACCGGCCTGGATCGTCTGCTTGGCGGTGGCCCAACTTGTGCCATCGGCGGAGTCACTGCCGTTGGTGGCGACATAGAAGATCGTGGCATGGGCGAAGGGGGCGAGGGCGAGAAAAAGAAGCCCCAACAGGAATGCCCGCAAGACGCGCGTCGCAGTTTTCATCGATAACCTCCATTGACTGGAAGTTGTCTATGCCATGTCTTCCAATGATTGGAAAGCACGAATGGAGAACGGCGCGGGTGTAACCGCGCCCTCCATTCATGGCACGGCCTCCACCGTCAGGGTGGCGACGGGGTCGAGGCCGCTGTTGCGCGTGTAGGTTCCCGTCGGGTCGCTGCCGCCGGTCTTCGTGCCGGCCCAGACTTCGATAACTTCGTGGGTGACGAACTTGGTGGCTTGGATGACTAAGGTCCACTTAGCCGCGGCGGCATCATAGAAAAGTTTTTGGGATGCGCCGGTGAGGATTTCGGCGGGATTGTCGTTGTGTAAGTGCGACCAGCCGGAGCCGATGTTGATCCAGTAGCCGGCTTTCATGCCGGGGGCGGTGCCGGGCTTGAGATAGGAGGACCAGAATAACTCGCCGCTGGCGGAGTAACGGGATAAGTCGCGATGGAAGGTGCCGTCCCAGCGGATGCCGCCGGAGATGCCGCGGTCGAAGCAGGGGGCTTCGGGATTGGGTGTGCTGCCGGCGTAT
>CAIVKH010000155.1 GCA_903906425.1 uncultured bacterium | reverse complement strand
CTCCAGCGTGAGACCGACGCCTGCTGCGTCCTGGCCCTGCCGGACAACGCCGAAGTCGCCGATCTCGCCGAACGCGGCGGAAAAATCACGGAATTGTCAGCCGAGAACGAACTGGTTAAACGCGTGGATGCGTTTTTGAAAACGATTGCGAATTGAAGTAGGGCGGGCGCTACGAGCCCGCCATGCATTGAAAGGTTGGGATGGTGCTCCGCGCCATCCACCGCGGCCACCGGCCGCGGCTACAGTTGAGAGCACATGATCAGAGCACAACAGATTGAAAAGCATACAGCCGCCGTCCTCTCCGAGGACCCGGTCGACGACCTCGTTTCCATCGAGAGCACCGACTACTGGAAGACCATGGAGCAGAATCGCGTCGGGAACCTCTTGGCGGGCGCGCGTCTGAAGGCTGGCTTGACCCAGGCCCAGCTCGCACGCGAAGTAGGCATCCGTCAGAACATGATCAGCGACTACGAGCACGGCCGCCGCACCTACTCCGACGCCATGGCCAAACGTCTTAGCACAGTGCTCAAGGTGAGGGAAGAGCATCTAAAGTACGGAAACTGATTGAACCATGCACTACGTCTGTGATGCCACATACGATTCCGACTATCGCCTGCGAATAACCTTCGAGGACGGGAGCATTCGACTGGTGGATTTGAAAGAGCACCTGGATGGAAAGGTTTTCGAGCCGCTAAAGGACTTGCGCCTTTTCCGCACCGCCCATCGGAACCAGGACTTGGACACCGTGGTCTGGGACAACGGCGCCGACATGTCGCCCGATTTCCTCTACGAAATCGGATTGCCGCTGGAATCCCACAATCCGTCCACCAACCTTTGTGTGGCCGAACCGAAAGTCGAATACAAAACCAACCGATGAACGGAAACTGATTGCAGCCAATTAGGTGGCCCGGGCGCAAATAGCACGTGCAGCAGGAACACAACACGTTCACAACAATTCACAAACGAAATGACCCTGAAGACAAACAAAAGAGACGTGTTGTTCATTGCGTGCGCAAGCATCGCGTGGACGTATACGCTCACTTCTGTGCTTCACGCGAGGTTTTGGAGCACGCTGTTTAATTTCTGCGCCAAAACCTTCGATTTGTCTGTCGCGGCCTGTCTATTATTGCCGCTTCAGTCAATAGAAGTTATTTTCTCATTCTCTGTCATTGTGTTTGTTGTTTACATCGTACTTTGTTCCAAGACACTTCGAGAACGTTACCCGCTGACATTATTTGGTCACGTTTCTGCTTTGTCAGTCGCATTTTTGGCTCTTTGGCATGGAAGCATAGTATTGAATGGCAATGAAGAAACAGAAAACATCCACGAGTGTGCACTTCTTGCCAATCAAATGAGCGATATGGACGCGATTTCTGCCGACGGGAAAGTTTCCGACGGCGTGTATGTAAACACCAATCTGGGCTTCTCTTTCCGTATTCCACCGGGATGGTTTGCACTGACGCAAAACTCGATTCAGCGGACACACTACAACACACACCTTTACGAGATACATGATCTGAAAACGGCTCTTCGGGCTTGCAGCGCCGCGCCCAATAATCGTTGCCTAATCGTGCTGAAGAACTGCAATCCTCTGGGCGTCGCCGACGCCACTGCAACCTTCTCAGTCAAGAGCATTG
>CAIVKH010000154.1 GCA_903906425.1 uncultured bacterium | reverse complement strand
CCACACGACGTCGGTGGCCGGGTCGGTGCTGGCGTCTTCGCTGACGTTGGTCGCGCTGCCCCAGCTGCCGTGGTCGTTGGTCGCGATGCCGACCCACGGGGCGTCGTTGGTCGTGGTGTAGGCGCCTTCGACGTAGAGGATCAAATCGGTGGTGTTGGTGTTGTGGTTGAATTTGAGCGCGAAGAGGCCGTTGGTCTGCGTGGAGTTCATCTGCGCGCGGCCGTCGGAATTCGTCGGGCTGGAGCCGGTGGCGTATTTGAGCAGGTTCGGGTAGCCATCGCCGAGGGCGCTGTCGTTGTAGTTGGTCAGGGGGCCGCTGATGCCGGCGGCCCAGGCGTCGTAGCCGGTGGCGGTCGGGGCGCTGGTGACGGAGAGGATGACGGCATTCGGGCTGCTGCCGGTGTCGTATTGCACGGACCAGCCCAGGTTCGAGGAGGATAGCGCGGGCAGGGAGTTGGTTGCGCCGAACTGGTCAAGCAGCGTGCCGGCGGTGAGGATCGTGAAGCTGCTGCCGTTGGTCGGCATGTAGCCGTTGATCAGGGTGACGTTGAGTGTGCCGGTGCCGATGCCGGCGCTGTTGCTCACGATGAGCTGGTCGTAGTCGGTGCCGGCATTCGGGCCGCCCAGTTCGATGGCCAGCGTGCCGCCGCTGGAGATGAAGCAGGACTGGCTGAGGGTGAGCCGGCCGGCGGAGCTGCCGGGGGCCAGCGTGCCGCCGTTGGCCGAGACCGTGCCGCCGATCACGCCGGTGCCGCCGAGCGTGCCGCCTGAGACGACGCTGACATCGCCGGTGCCGGTCAGGGCGTTGATGATGAGGGTGCCGTTGTTGATGGCGAGGGTTCCCGAACAGGACAGCGCGCCGTGGAGGGTCTGCGTGCCGGTGCCGTTCTTCGCAAGCGAAATGACGCCGGCGCCCTCGGCGATCGGGCCGGAGAAGGTGGCGTTCGAGTTGTCGTTGCCGAGGGCGAACGTGACGGAGGGCGCGGACGAATTCGTGACGAGGGCGCCGGCGCCGGAGAGGTCGGAGAGCGAGCCGACGGCCTGGCTGACGCCGCCGAGGTCGAACGTTGCGCCGGGGGCGAGGCGCAGGGCGGTGGCGACGGGCAGATAGTTCGCGGCGGTGGGCGGCGTGGAGCCGAGCCACTTGGACATGAGGTAGCCTTCGACGGATTTGCGCTCGTTGGTGGTGAGCGAGCGGTTGTAGATCATGATCTCGGCCAGGTCGCCGAGGTAGTACGCGCCATTGCCCATGCCGAGGACGCCGGGGCCGAGGGTCGGGAGCAGGGGCGCGGTCTCTGCGACGTTCGTCGAGACGCCCTGTCCGTTAAGATAAATCGTTTTGCCTCCGGCGAAGTCCATGCATCCGTTCCACAGTCTGAAAATCTGGTTGGTATAGCCGGGAAGAAAACTGCCGGAAGCGTTCAGGTCATCGCTGAACTGTGCGAGCGTGAAGGTGACGTTGTCGCGGTAGCCGAAGTGGAGCAGATTGTTCGTCGCGGCTGCGCCTTGCGTGCCGAGGAAATAGACATTGCTCACGGACGTTCTGCCCTCGACGGCAAAGATGCTGTAGGAGTTGTTGGCGAGGAAAGACAGGTCCACATTCATCATCATGGGGTTGCCGCTGAATCGCAGGACGGCCTTGTTGAGAAGAGCGTTCGTCATGAACAACGCCTTGTTGGCTTGATTGGTCTGCGTCGCATTCCGGCCATTGCCACTCTTGTCGTTCCACTGGCTGACGCGGTTGCTTGAGTCCTGCGAAATCGTCGAGGCGTCCGAGCTGTCGAGCCAGAGGCCGAGGCCGCCGACGGGTGAGGCCGCCGCGAGTTTCAGGGTGCCCGCGGAGACGATCGTCGCGCCGCTGTAGTTGTTGGCCGCGGAGATGATCATCGTTCCAAGTCCCGCCTTGACCAGCGTGCCGGTTCCGCCGGGGACATTCTCGAAGGCCCCGGCCGCCGACAGATAGGTTCCATTGGTGACATCGAACGTGACGGTTCCCGTGCCGCCAAGCTGCGTGCGCGGCGCGGTGATGCCGGCCGCCGCCGTGACAACGACGCTCGTGTCGAGCACCCAGTTTCCGCCCGCCACGTCCGGCGTGTTGCCGGCGAGCGTTCCGCCGGCCAGCGTGAAGGGGCTGGCGATGTGGGACGAGGCACCGTTCGTGATCGTCAGTAGGCCGCCGCCGGCGATCGTGACCTGGCGCACGGCCGAACCGAAGAGGGCGGTGCCGTTGTCGAGACTGACAACGCCCGAGCCGTTGATGGTCAGACCCGGGCTGTTGGCCAGCGTGCCGTTGATGGCGTCCGTGCTCGCAAGTTCCAACTGGCCCGCGCTGACGATGGTCGGGCCGGAGTAGGTCTCGGAGCGCGTCAACTTGAGCAGGCCCGGACTGTTCTTGAGCAGCGCACCGGTGCCGTCCACAAGACCTGTCAGGACGAGCGATGACCCCGTCGATGGACTGAACGTGTTTGTCGCACCCGCGAGCGTGACGGCGCTGCCGATGTTCGCGATGTTCGAGCTGACTGACATGACGCCGCCCTGCATGGTGACCGCACGCGTGATCGATCCGATATGATTCCAGAAGTTCAGCGTGCCGGACGGACCGACGGTGATGTTGCCAACGCCTCCGGTGATGCTGCCATTCACTTCAAACCGGAATATGCCCTGCCCGACGACGATATTTCCGTCGCTCACGTTCGGCACCCAGACATCGGTGATATTCGTATTCGTCTTCGTCAGCGTGAAATTGGCCAGATCCAGAAATCCATTTCCGGCGATGTTGTTGATATCCCATCGGGCCGGGCCGCCAATTGTCGTGTCACCCATCAGCCGGACTTTCTGCACGGCTACGACCTGATCCAAGCCTCCGTTCATGATCGCGCCATTGGTGCCGACGCCGGTCCCCAGCACGTTGATCTGCACCGCGCCGAGGTTCTGGCTGTTGATGTCCAGGCTCGTGCCGCTCGCGACATTCACGTTGGCCGAGGCGCCGCCAAGACTGTTCGTGCCCCCGGCCTTGAGCGTGCCGCTGACAACGTTGATCGTGCCCGCATACGCCGTGTTCGTTCCATTCAACTGTACCGCGCCGACGGGCGGGAATGTGGCCAGGCCGTTGAATCCGATGAAGACATTCGTGCCGGTGCCGATGTTCGGCGCATAGATCAGCGTGCCGTTTGCATTGCCGAAATAGAGATTCGTTCCAGGCATCATGAGATTGCCGCTGTAGACCCAGGAACCGCCCGCGGCGCCAAGGCTGACATTGGGAAGCGATGTGAGATCAATCGGCGTCGCAGTGTTTGTTCCAATGACGATGATGCCCGGCGAACTTCCGCCGGTCAGCCGCGACGTCAGCCAGTTGATGAAGCTTGCGTCAATCGGATAGGTCGCGCCGATGCCCGCAGTATTAGTCACGATCGTAATCGCGCCGGGAATCGCATTGGTTGAGCTGACAATAATGACGCCGTTGCTGATGGTCGTCATTCCGCCGTACGTGTTCGTTCCGGCAAGCGTCAGGGCTCCGATGCCGGATTTGATCAGGCCGCCGCTTCCGTTTGGCGAGGTCAGAATCGTCCCGGTGCCGGCGTTCGTTCCACCGCCGCCCAGCAATGTGGCCGTCGGAGCATTCGAGAAATTGATGCCGGGGTTCGTGATGACGATGTTGGTGACGGTGCCATTCACATTGTCTATCTGCGAAATCGCAGTCGCGTTCGCACCGCTGCCGCCTGTGATCGCAACGTATGGAACGCCGATGTAGCCGGAACCTCCGTTTGTAACCGGGATGCTGATCACACCGACGCCGGGCGGCATGAGAAGATTCTGTGCGACGGTGATATTGAAGTTGGACGTGTCAAACGTCGTGTTGCCGGGATAAATATAAGCACCACTCAGCCCCTGCATGAATGTCGTGCTTGACGCTGCGGCCTGAATGGTGGCACCTGCAAAGTTGACGATGCTCGTGCCGCCGCCGGTGAGGATCTGTGTTGTTCTCAGGGAACTGCCGTTCACATTTATTGTTGCCGCTGCTGACGCATTGCCACCGACCTGAACTGTCGCGGCCAAAGCGACAGGCGCCCCCCCTGTGATCGTAACTTCGCCACGCGCCGCAGCACTGTTTGCAATATTCATGCTGTTGCCAGCACTAGTTCCCGTGAGCGTTCCACCCGAAACATAAATTACACCGAGATCATTCGCCCCATTGATGGCCGCCTCGATCGTATGCGCTGCGGTGACTGTACCAGCCGTCTGGTAGTATATCCCCGTTCCCGTACCCGCAATCCGGAATCGGGCAATGGCGGTTATCCACGGATCGCTCTGCGCGTTTTCATTCAGAACACCACCGGCCATGTTGTAGAAACCATAACCACCGGCGTTGTGGCCAACGATGAACTGGTCCGCAATGATGTTCGTACCACCATACTGATTCACCACGCCGACCGCGCCGACCGCTTCGCCCAAATAAAAATGCCCCTGATTTCCCGAATTGAGCGTGCCGGTCACGGGAGTGATCTCCGTCATCACGAGCGCATCCGGCTGGATGTTGAGAATGCCCTTGCTGTTCGTCACAAAACCAACCTGAATGTTTGCGTTCGAGCCGTGAAGAAATCCTCCAGCTGTCACCGTCACAACACCGGTTGCTGTCCCGCTTCCCATGCTGCCGATCTGCGCCGCAAAGGGCGAGTTGTTGACAAGCGGATACCAGACGTGAGTCGCACCCGGGATCAAAGTGACGCCCTGATTCACAATGAGATTTCCATAGATGGCGGTGGTGTTCGAAATTATGAGCGTTCCCTGGTTCATCACGAGGTTTCCCGCCAGCGAGTTGCTGCCCAACAGGGTCATCGTGCCCGCGCCATATTTGGAAAGAATCCCCGCCGCAACTGGAATAGTCACATTGTTTGTGACAAGCAAATTGTTCGACGGGTCGGCGACATCGAAGCCACCATTGAACGAATTCCAGTTCACATTGTGTGCATCGAGATTCGAAATTGTGGTGCCCGTAATTTGTAACAGCCCGCCGTCAAATGTCAGCGCACTGGATGCACCACCAACTTGCGAATCGTCTGCGACATTCACCCGCCCGCCGCCAAGAATCGTATTCGTATATGTATTCACAGCGGTCAACGTCAGCGTGCCGAGACCGAGTTTGCGCAACGCGTGTGAACCTGTTCCTGAAATTACGGCATCGAACGTTGTATTGTTTGTCTGCGAAACTGTCAGAACGGTGTTGCTCAAGACCACGGAACAACCGGCACTGCCGGACAACGGCCCAACGCCAGGACCGGATATCAGCATCGCACTCGACAGCCTGCTGGTGTTTGTCGTACCGGGCAACCCGACGTTCGCAAACAGATAGTAATTGCCCGTTCCCTGAGCGAACGCGAACACGATGTCGTGCAAGCCCGATGCCAGCGTCACGCGATTCGATGACGGACCACCCGCGGCATTCCTCGTGATGATATTGGTTCCATCAATCCAGAGATAGGAAAAGTCGTCGCTGGTCATGTCAAAAACATACTGACCGTTCGTCGGTGCATTGAATTTTCCGATCCAGCGGGCTTGGTAATTCGTCACCCAACCAAAGAAGAGAGGGAAATACGCGCCAGCGCCGGTTGTGCCGAAGTCGAAATTCGTGATCAGAGTGGACATATTGTAGAGATACGATGGATTCATTCCGCCCAAGTATGCACTCATATTTGGCAGATTGGTCTGTTGGCCCACAACCGGCCCCGTGCCGCCGAGGAAATAATATTCGCCAAGGAGTCCGGCTCCAGGAGTCGCCACCAGCGTCGCACCGCTCATCAGCGTCAGAGGCGCATTCAATGCGCCGCTTCCGGTCAGCACTACCGTGCTGCCATCAATGATCGAAGGGCCGGTGTTCACACTGCTGCCGCTCATTAGCATCGTGCCCGGCCCCGTCTTCACGAATCCGCTCGGCACCATTGGCGTTCCCGTGCCAGTCGAACGTCCGTCAATGAATCCCGCCTGAACGATCAGATCCGGCGCGCCATCGCCAGTGATATCAGGAACATTGAAGACCGTGACGCCGTTCGTGAGGTTGTTGCCGAGTTGAATCTGATGATTCCCATTGACCAACGCATTCGCGGAAATCAGCGATGCGCTCGTGCCGCTGACCGTCACTGTTCCTTTGAGTTGATACGCCGGCCACGTCGTGCCGTTGCCTCCGTTCGCGCGCAATTCGCCGCCGTTCAGCGTCAGGTCGCGCATCGTGTTGAAATACGGGCCAACGTTCTGAATGAGTCCGCCCTGATTATTCGTCACCATCACATTCGGAAATGTCGAATGAACGCCGAAAGAATCCTGCCTGGCAAAAGAAAGAATCGCATTGCTGCTCACCGCGACCGAACCAGCCAGCGTACCAGCAGCGTACAGGCCTCCGTTATTCGTAATCATCAGCGTGCCCGCATTGATGGTCGTCGGGCCGGTGTAATTGTCACTTGAGCCAAGAGCGAGAATGCCGCTTCCAATTTTATTCAGGCCCTGCGTTCCGCCGACGACGGAGCTGATCGTCGCGATGTTCGTGATGACATTGATCACGGGGGTCCCGGAATTCACCGTCAGGTTGATCGTGTTGTTCGTGACACTCCAGTTGTTCGTCGGCGAACCGAAAACGAGATTGCCGATCGGCAACGGTGCAAAGCCGTTGTTCACGATGCGATCCGCCGTCAATGCGTTGGTGAAATAGGCCGTGCTGTTCGTGCCATACGCGAGGGTTGCCAGCTGCCAGTTGTTTGTGTCGCTCCAGCCTCCGCTCGCATTCGTGATCCATGATCCGTCGCCCGTGATCAGCGTCAAACCGTTCGCGACGGTCACGATGCCTGTGCCGATAAACATATTGTTGTTTGTGAAAAGGGCGCTGCTGCCTGTCGCGCCCCACGTTCCGGGCGCCTGCATTGTCGCATCGAAATACAAATAGGATGCCGATGCGTTTG
The DNA here is from genome assembly GCA_903906425.1 of uncultured bacterium. GTDB lineage: Bacteria > Verrucomicrobiota > Kiritimatiellia > CAIVKH01 > CAIVKH01 > CAIVKH01. The sequence goes on along the minus strand of CAIVKH010000154.1, from coordinate 4,793 downwards.
ACACCGCCGACAGGTTGACCTTCCCGTAACCGCCCACCGTGCTGATGTACAGGCTCGGCATGTTCGTGAAGGCATTGCTGTTTTCGACGATCAACTGCGCGCCGGGATAAACATTCACCACCTTGCTGCCGATGGAAGAATTCGTGGAAATGTCGAGTGTGCCGCCCGCGACCGTCGTTGCGCCGCTGTACGAGTTGGCTGAGGTGAGCACAACCGTCCCGGTGCCGTACTTCGTGAACGCGCCCGTCCCCGCGATGACGTTTGTGATGGTGAAAATATTCGCGATGTTCGCGATATCGATGCCGCCATTGAATGTCGTCCAGTTGACGGTGTGTGTGTCCAGATTCGTGATCGTCGCGCCGGTGATTTGCAGCGTGCCGCCACTGAAGGTGATCGCCTTTGTCGGGCCGGCGAGGTTGTCATCCGAGCTGACGCTCAGCCGGCCGGCCTGAAGCGTCACCGCGCCGGTGAAGTAATTTGTTCCGCTGAGAATTTGAACGCCCGCAGCGTTTCCGTTCACCGTCAAGGTGCCGGTGCCATAGATCGAACCGCTGAACGTGTTCGTTGACGTGCCGAGTGCGAGCGTCATCGTGCCCCAGTTTGTCGCCGTGCCGGCGCCCGCAAGAAAACCGATCGTATCGCCGAATCCGGCGCAATCGAAGAGGCCGCCCGCGTTGATGTTCACGACGCATGAATTCACCACAGGATTTACGTAGCCATATTTCAGCATCGCACCGCTCGCAATCGTGATGTTCGTGTGCTGCGTGCCATCGCCTCTGCCGCCCGTCAGCAGCACCGTTCCGCCGCTGATCGTCAGCGGGCCGGTCTCTCCGCTGTTCACGGTTGTTTGCATGATGACAAACGTTCCCGGACCGGTCTTTGTCAGCGCAAAATTGCCGCCGCCGTACGAGTTGCTTTCGCAATAGACAATGCCGGCCGGGACATCGAGCGTGCCCGCCGCCGTCACGTTCAGCGCGCGCGGCGGAAGATTTGTGAACGATTGCAAAACTTGCAGCGTGCCGCCGGCGATGGAAATATTTCCGTTCGTCGAGCCGAGGTTTGCGTCCTGATAAACGCTCAGCGTGCCCGCGCTGATCGTCGTTCCGCCGACATACGAGTTTGTGCCGCTGAGCACGAGCGCGCCAGTGCCGACCTTCAACAGATTCGTCCCGCCCGAAATCGCCGTATTCACCGTCGCCGTCGCCGAACTCACTGTCACCGTCGCCGAACCCACCGCCGAAAGCGAAAGCGCGATCGGATTGCCGTTCAGGGTCCAGGAATTGGCGCCGGACGAGAAATTCAGGCGGCCGATGGCCAGCGGCGAGAAATCATTGGTGACCGTGCGGCTCGCGGAGATCGTGTTGGTGAAATAGGCAATCGCATCCACGCCCGTCGCGACGGTGCCGCCGAGCCAGTTGGTCGTCACGCTCCACTTGCCGTCCGCATTATTCGTCCACGATCCGCTCGCCGCCCGGCTGGAAGCCGCCGCGAACAAGAGGCAAACCGCAACGCAAAGAGGAATGATACGTTTCATGGGCCAAATCTCCGGACTGATACGAATTGCAATGGTGACGAAGCCGACACAGCTTTTTTCCAATCATTGGAACTCCAAGCATACCTAGTTTCCAATCATTGGAATACTGGAAAGTTTCGGAAGCCGCCCGCCGCAATTCGCAACGTTTCAACGGCCGGGTTTTGGCCGCCTCCGGCCGCCGCGGCCGGCGGCGGAGCACTTTGTGCTTAAAAGTGACGCAAAGGAGCGCGGCAAGTGAGCGGTGGCCGGCGGGCTATTTCTTTTGCCAGCGCTGGGCGGAGTCGGTGAGGAACATCTGGTCGAGGTTGTTGAGGGGGAAGCCTTGCTGCAACGGGAAGTCCGGCGGGATGCGCGGGGGTTGTTCGAGCAGCGGGAACCAGGAGCGGAAGGGGCCGGTCTGGAGGGTCTTCACGTATTCGCGGTCGCGGGTGATGGTGGTGAAATACAGGCCGCTGATGTGCTTGGTGTAGTCGTTGATTTCGTAGAAGTCCTCGATGGTGAGCGGCAGCAGCAGCGACTGGCGGTTGCCATACCAGGCGGTGGCCCAGGGCATGTCGGTGCAGATGAGTTCGTCTTCGGTCAGCAGGCTGCAGACGTGCCCGATGTAGGGCGGGTAGTACGGCGGATACGGCGGCTGCGCAGCGGGCGGCAGCAGAGTGAAAGTCAGCGGGAGCGCGCTGAGCACGACGATCGAGCCGACCACGCTCATGCGCATGATCGGCAGGCGGAGCTGGAGCCGGTCAAGCAGGATGAAGAAGAAGGCGAGGCCGTACATGATGACGAAGGGCAGGAAGATGTAGAGCAGCCGCGCCGTCGCCCGGCCGAAGAGGGCCGCCACGGCGATCATCAACAGCAGGCCGAGCAGCAGGCACCACCTGAAGCGCCGCGCCTGCGCGCGGGCGAAGCTGTAGAAAAAAGTGGCCATGAAGAGGCACACGAGCAGGCCGTCGCCCAGCGTGCGCAGGTTTTCGTTGTAGAGCTTGGCGATGCCGGTGATGAACTTCACTTCGAGGGCGTGAACGGTGTTGCCGAATTCCAGCATGGGCGCGAGCGTCCGCTCGAAGGTGTTGTCCTGAACAGCGTCCTCGCCATTGAGCGCGCAATAGGGCGCGAGGCCGAGCGGCCCGCCGGTGACGGTGATGTTTCTCCAGATCCACGGCGCGATGACGGCCAGGAAGATGACCAGATAAATCGTGCCCCAGCGCCAGCCTTTCTTCTCGCACGAAACACCGATGTAAAGCGCGAGCGCCGGCACGACCACGGCGGTTCCGTAGCGCGTGAGAAATGCGAGCCCGCACGCCGCCGCGGAAACCAGCAGAAGGAAAATCCAAGTGACGGGCGCGCGGCCTTCCTCGCGCCGGGCCATGCTTGTCACCGCGGTGTACATCGCGAACGTCGTCAGCAACGTGGCCATCGGAATCGGCAGGCCGGAGATGCTCATGTGCCAGACGGCGTCGCTCAGGAAAAACAGCGTGACGCCGAGCGTGGCGACGCGGGCGTCGAACAGCCGGCGCGCCATGAAATACAGCATCAGCCCCGTCAGGATCGTGCAGAGGTGGCCCATCGGAATAATGATCCACTGCTCCGGCGCCCAGATGCGGCCGCCCTCGATCGGGACGAACGCCGAGCGCAGCACCTTGAAGCCGACCGCCAGCGCCACCGGGTACAGCGGCGGATGCAGCGTGTCGGGGTGGTCCATGATTTGCGGATTGTGGCTCAGCCGCGGGTTCGGCGATTCGAGATGTTCGATCAGATACCACATGCTAGCGGGCCGCACGCACTTCGTGACCAGCTTGTGGTTGAACATGAATTCGCGGCCCAGCTGGGCGCAGTCCATCGCCTCGGCGTCCTTCAGGCCGCGGAATTCCGACGCCGTATAAACCACCATCACGACGGAGAGGAAAAGCACGTACAGGCCAAATTTGATCAGGCGCAGGCCGATGCCGACATCGACATTGTAAACCAGGTCCTGAATTCTCGACTCAAACGGCTTGTTGGGCACGGCGCCTTTTCCTCAAAGGGAAATCATACTATGGGATTCCCCGACGCGTGCGCAATGCCGAACGTTTGATTTGACGCTTGCAGTCGCAGGTCCGGTTCCTATCGTTGCGCGCATGAAAAGAGTGCTGATCATTTTCCTCGCCACCGGCCTTGCCGCCCTCACCGCGTCCGCCGCGTCCACCAAGGAATGGGAAACCGACTACGCCGCAGCCGCCGCGCGGGCGAAGGCCGAAAACAAAACGTTGCTCCTCGATTTCACCGGTTCCGACTGGTGCGTCTGGTGCATGAAGCTCGAGAAGGAGGTTTTCTCGAAAAAGGAATTCAAGGACTACGCCGCGGCCAGCCTCGTCTGCGTCCTTGTGGACTTCCCCCAGCAAAAACAGCAGCCCGCCAAAGTCAGGAAGCAAAACGCCGAGCTGCAAAAAAAATATTCCATCAGAGCCTACCCCTCCGTCCTGCTGCTCACGCCCGCCGGCGACCTCATCACGAAAACCGGCTATGAACCCGGCGGTCCCGCTCCCTACGTGGAGCAGCTCAAGCAATACATCGCCGACTATCAAAAGGCCCATCCCGCGCCCGCCGGGAAATAAACCGCTCCCCGCGCCGCGCCCCGCAAATTTCCAATCATTGGAAAACCCGCCGCCGCTTTTTTCCAATGATTGGAACTCCCGCAACATTGACATTGCGTTTTCGCTGGCGCACGGGCGGACGCTCCGGCATTTTCTGCGGCCCTTGGTAATCGGAAATGACGGAACAAAAAAACAGCGAACAGCAACTCGACCTCGGCTTCGGCGGCGTCAGGCCAGCCGCGCAGAAACTGCCCGCGGCCGCGGCGGCGGTGCACGGGCCGGTGGCCATTTCCGCGACGAAAATTTCCGGGCCGCTCAAGGATCTCGTTGACGAAAATTTTTTGCAATACGCGTCGTACGTCATCAAGGACCGCGCGATTCCCGATCTGGCCGACGGGCTGAAACCGGTCCAGCGCCGAATCCTCTGGTCGCTGCACGAAAAGGACGACGGGAAATTTATCAAGGTCGCGAACATCACCGGCTATTGCATGCAGTTTCATCCGCACGGCGACGCCTCGATCAGCGACGCGCTCGTGACGCTGACGAACAAACAATTTTTGATCGAGGGCCAGGGGAATTTCGGAAATATTTTCACCGGCGATTCCGCTGCCGCCGCGCGATACATCGAATGCCGGCTCACCGAGCTGGCGCGCAAGGAAATGTTCAACGACGCGCTCACCGAATTCGTG
>CAIVKH010000153.1 GCA_903906425.1 uncultured bacterium | reverse complement strand
CGTTCAGCATCGCCAACGATGTGGCCAAATATTTCGCCATTGTTCCGGCAATGCTGATGGCCACCTTTCCCGCCATCGCGCCGCTCAACATCATGCATCTGGTTTCGCCGCAAAGCGCGATCCTGAGCGCGATCATATTCAATGCGCTCATCATCGTCGCCCTCATCCCGCTGGCGCTGCGCGGCGTCGCCTATAAACCGATCGGCGCGCTCGCGATTTTGCAGCGCAACCTGGTCATTTACGGCCTGGGTGGCGTCATCATTCCGTTCATCGGCATCAAGCTCATCGACGTCGTCATCACCAACCTTAACTTGATCTAAGCCTATGAAAGAACTGCTTTCTCACTTTCGCAGCGCGGTCATGTCCACGCTCGTCCTGGCCGCCGTTTGCTGCGGGCTGTATCCCCTGATCGTGTTCGGCATCGCGCAAGCGGCCTTTCGCGAGCAAGCCAACGGCAGCCTGATTGTGGACAAGAACGGCACGGTGCGCGGCTCAACGCTTCTCGGCCAGGGCTTCACGGCGGATAAGTACTTTCACCCGCGCCCTTCCGCGGCGGGCAACGGCTACGACGCCGCTAACTCCGGCGGCAGCAACTTCGGCCCGACTTCGCAGAAGCTTTACGACGCGATTAAGGATCGCATTGCGGCCTGCCGGAAGGAGAACGGGTTGAAGGACACGGACGCCATTCCCGCCGATGCCGTCACTGCCTCCGGCAGCGGCCTCGATCCGCACATCAGCGTACGCAACGCCGAATTGCAAGTGCCACGTGTCGCCAGGGCTCGCAGCCTCAGTGAAAAGCGAATTCTCGACATGGTCGCCCGGTTCACCGATAAGCCGGATTTCAACATCCTGGGTGATCCCGGCGTAAATGTTTTGGAATTGAATCTCGCGCTGGACTCGAACGGCGCGGCTTCTGTCCGACGACCATGAAATGTCCACACAGAACAGTGGTGTTTGTTTTCGTCCCTTTCGACAGCGCGCGACAGGATTTTGACGCCAGGTTGCGGGGGTGTCTCGCCTCATTGGAACCGTCGAAACCGACCGAACAACCCGCTGCGCCCGAGCCGAAACGAGCGGGCGAAACAGCTTGGCCGTTCTGGACGTGGTTCCTGCCGAATCCTTGTCCAGCCGGCAAAAAACACTTACGTTTTTGGCTGAATCTTCCGCGCAATCGATTAAACTGACTGCCAGTGAATGACGAACGGCCCAGTCCTGACGTTCTGCTTGGCGCGATCCAGCGTGACGAGGCCAGGCAGCGATGCGGCCGGCTCAAAGTCTTTCTCGGCATGTGCGCTGGCGTGGGGAAGACCTTCGCCATGCTGGAAGCGGCGCGGCGCGAACTCGCTGCGGGGCGCGATGTCGTTATTGGTTACGTCGAGACTCACGGGCGCAAGGAAACCGACGCCCTCGCGCAAGGTTTGCCTCAGCTTCCACGCCAACAGCTTGATTATCGTGGTGTGACGATGACCGAGTTGGACCTTGACGCCGTTTTATCGCGCCGCCCACAACTCGCCATCGTGGATGAACTGGCGCACACCAACGTTCCCGGCGCGCGTCATCCGAAACGCTGGCAGGACGTGGCCGAACTTCTCGACGCCGGCATTGATGTTCTCACCACCCTGAACGTGCAGCATGTTGAAAGTCGCGCCAACACGGTGCGGCAGGTCACCGGCGCGGAGATTCGGGAAACCGTGCCGGACAGCGTCCTCGACAGCGCGGTGTTGGAACTGGTGGACCTCCCCCCCGCCGAACTGGTCCAGCGTCTGTGTGAAGGCAAGGTGTATTTGCCCGACCGCGCTGCGGCGGCCGCACAGAATTTTTTTCGCGAGGGCAACCTCGCCGCCTTGCGGGAACTCGCCTTGCGCCTGGTTGCTGACCATGTGGGCGTGGACACGCGCGAGTTTCGGGAGACGCAGGCGAATGCCGGCCCGTGGAAGACGGCTCACTGCCTGCTTCTCGGGGTTGGTCCAAGTCCGTTTTCCGAACAGCTCATCTGCTGGACGCGCCACATGGCGGACGGGCTGCGTTGCCGCTGGCTGGTTGTGCATGTCGAAAGCTCACGCGCGCTCACTTCCTCCGCTCAAGCGCAACTGGAAAGGAATCTGGCCACGGCTCGCGAACTTGGCGCAGAAGTCTTCACCACCACGGATGACGATCTTGTGCGTGGATTGTTGCGCGTCGGCCGCCAGCAGAACGCGACACAAATCATCGTCGGCAAACCCGCCGGCAGGGGCTGGTTGGAGTGGATGCGCGGCGACCGCTTGCTGCGGCGACTCGCGAGGGAGAGCGGCGACATTGATTTGCAGGTTGTCCGCGCGGAGAAAAGTGACGGTGCGGCGATGGGCCGCGTCTGGCTGCCGGTGCTGGCTTCAGGCTTTCAACAATACTTGTTTGCCATCGCAATCGTCGCCGTCACAGGCCTTCTAAATCTGGGACTGATGGCGTTGTCCGGGCCGCGCGTGCCGGGCTTGGTGTTTCTGCTAGCCGTCGTGTTGGTGGCGTTGAAGGTGGGCCGTGGTCCGGTCCTGCTGGCGGGCGCAATCAGCGCGCTAGCTTGGGACTTCTTCTACCTGCCGCCGCGTTTCACGTTCCGCATCCAGAAGCTGGAGGACGCCATTCTGTTCGCGCTCTACTTCGTGGTCGCCATTGTGCTGGGCCAGTTGGTAGCGCGGATTCGTGCACAGGAGCAGGCGGAACGCCGCCGCGAAGAACGGGCCGTCGCGCTCTATGAGTTCACCCGCGATTTGGCCGAAGCGGCTTCCCGTGACGAAGTTGTTTGGCATCTCGTTTCCCAGGTCAACCGCGTTTTCCACGCGCCGGTCGCAGTCCTGTTTTCGCCGAACGACAAACTCGCTCCGCACCCGGATGGCTCGCTGTCGCTTTCTGAAAAGGAACTTGGCGTAGCCGATTGGGCGTTTCGTCAGCGTAAAGCCGCCGGACATTTCACCGACAATCTGCCAGGCGCAGAGGCATTTCACCTGCCGCTTTTCACGGACCGAAAGGCGTTCGGTGTTTTGGCGGTAAAGCTGCCGGACAAGAATCTTACGCTGGCCCAGCGCGACTTGCTCGAAACTTTCGCGCGACAAGCGGCGTTGATTCTCGACCGCATTGAGCTGCGCACGGCTGCCGAGCAAGCTCGGCTGCTTTCGGAGTCGGAAAAGTTCAGCCGCACGCTCTTGAATTCCATCTCACACGAATTGCGCACGCCTCTGGCCGCCAGCACCAGCGCCGCCTCGGTACTCGCGAGTGCTGATGCGGTGACGCCAGG
>CAIVKH010000152.1 GCA_903906425.1 uncultured bacterium | reverse complement strand
GCATGAAGGTTAAAGAGAGAGGATCAGTTCTACCATGAAATCGATATCAACAAAGTTTCTTATAGGGGCATCAGTTGTCTCGGGGTGGGGCTGCCTTATCTCGCAAGCCGTTCCACAGGCATCGATTGAGGTTCAATGGGCAACTCCAATTTGCAACGAAGACTATGCTGCGGTACTTGTGATGCGTAATATTGGGACCGAACCCATTTCAGTGGTGACAGATTGCTTCGCGTGGTCGGAGTCTCACTTCAGAGTAGTGAGCACAGATACGAATATATCAGCATCGTGGGCTGATAGCAATCCGCGGTCACGTTGGGAAATCGAATATCTTCGACACTCGAACGATTTTGCTCTTGTGCAGCCGGGAAGTAACTACATTTTTGACGCCGCGTGCAGAAAAGAGGGAATTGTCGGCCCGCAAGCTATCGGGACGAACGAAGTGTACATGGAAATGTATTTAGGCGGCGGGCAGTGGGTCACATCCGATGTCCGATCTGTCGTGATATTCCCGAGGCCCGCGACCATTCCTGTTCTTTTTTCGGGTGCTTATGTGCTTCTTGTGCGAGGTTACTACGGCCCCGAAATTGAAACAAATAATTTCACAGTGGGTCGCGTAGAATATGGTGGAGATAACTACCTTTATAATCTTCGCTCATGGACACGCTTTTGTCGCATTCCGCCAGGGGCATCGTTTAGGTTTGAAATGGACGAAGCATCAAGTGTGCTGACGGTCCATTTCGATGGTACTCAAGAGTTGCCATTGGTTTTTATGGTTCGGATGCAAGAAATAATTCAAGGGAGCTCTTATACGACTCCTCTATGGTATTGGGTGCAGCAAAAGAAGCAGGAGTTGGGCATTCCGTGAAGTTGATCTGCAAGTTTCCAATGATTGGAAATCCCGTCAGCTTAGAGTTCCAATGGTTGGAAATTAGTGATGTCGGCTAAGCGACAGCGACACATTACAGTGTTCGGCGTCACCTTGTGCCTTTGTCTGGCCGTGGTATGTGCTTTCCTTTGGATTGCGAGAAGACCGGAGCCGATGCCGTCAATCGAAAGCCGCGAGAACATTTGTATTAGTCCTGGCTGGAGGTTTCATCTGGGGGAGATTGAGGATAAGCCGTTTCTGGCGGGGTGGGATGATTCGGCGTGGGAAAGTGTGTCGCTGCCTCATTCGTTAGAGTTTTACGAAGCGGAGATTAAAGAAAGAGTGCCCACGGAACACACGAAATACACAGATAATGGCGCCGACAGAAGTCTGAGGTCGGAGATCAGAGGGCAGATTTCAGAGATCAAAGGTCAGATGGAAATCTCTGCGATCTCTGCAAACTCTGTGGCAATGCATTCGGAATCGAACGGGGCCGGAAATGTCACCGCTCCTCTTGCGGCGGACTACCTGTCGCATGGGCGGGGCGTCGGGTGGTACAAGAGGGATTTGGTTATCAAGCCGGAGTGGGCGGGAAAAAGTTGTTTTCTTGTGTTTGATGGGGCGATGGAGACGACACGGGTTTGGGTGAATGGCGAGGAGGCGGTGGCTTCCAGCCCAACGGCATTCTCGAATGCGATGTTGCGGGCAAGGGAGTCGGCAGAGGCGGATGTCATAAACGCGGAGAGACGGAAGAAGCATGAGCCTCTGAAGATGACGCCCTACCGGATGGTCGGCTATGAGGTATCCGGCTACGATTCTTTCAGCTTTGAAATCACGAAGCTGGTGAAGCCGGGAACGAATAGTCTGGCGGTGAAGGTCGTGAACATGTCGAACGCAAAGACGCCGCCGGATGGGAGGAAGATGGATTACATCCTCTTTGGCGGGCTTTACCGGGATGTGCATCTTGTCGTGACGGACCCGGTTCATATCCCGTTTGCGTGGGAGGCGCGGAAATCGGGCGTGAGGGTGACGACGCGTATTCCTGAAAAATCATGGTGGCGGCGGCTGTTTCCGGGGTCATCGCCCCCGGCTACAGCAACGGAGAAGGCTCTTGTTGATGTAGAAACGGCAGTGAGGAATGACGGGCAGGACGAGCGGGAGTGCCGGCTGGTGACAGAAGTGCTCGACAAGGCCGGGAATCTGGTGGCACGGAAGGAATCGAAGGCGAATATTCCGGCGGGACAGAGCTTCACGTTCTCCCAGTCAAATTTGGTGGTGAAGACGCCGCGGCTGTGGTCGCCGGATGATCCGTATCTTTATCATGTGGAAAGCATCGTTATTGACGGCCAACGCTCTCACGAGCGCGCTATAAACGATACGAGCCAGTTGGACCGGGTGACGACGCGGTTTGGGGTACGGACGTATTCTTTCGACAAGAAACAGGGGTTCATCCTGAACGGGAAGCCGGTGAAGTTGATCGGGGTGAACCGGCATCAGACGTGGCCGTTCATCGGAAATGCGGTGCCGGATGGTTTGCAGCGGCGGGATGCGGAGCAGATCAAGGAAACCGGCTTCAATTTCGTTCGGCTTTCGCACTACCCGCAGAGTCCCGCGTTCCTCGACGCGCTGGACGAGCTTGGCATCATGGCACTGGCGGAAGCACCGACATGGTGGGACAAGGGGAATGAGGAGTGGATGGCGAACCTGGAGACGTCGTTCCGCAGCATGATCCGTCGCGACCGGAACCATCCCTGCATCATCATCTGGAATGCGAGCATCAATCACAATCCGGCGGAACCGCGGCTGGTGCAGGCGGCCAAGGAGGAAGACCCGTCGCGTCCACGCGGGCAGGATGACGTTGCGTGCGTGATGAGTTTCAAGCCGGATGAGGTTGCGGCGAATGGCGGGCTGACGATCGAATACGGCGGCCACACCTTCCCGACCAGCCGGGGAGACCGGGATTTGAGGAGCGCCCCGCGACAGCAGTGGGAATTTCCGCAAACAAGCGCGAACCGGGAATATGATCAGGCGCGTATGCACTGGGAGAAGGTCGATCTGGCATATCGCCATCCCGACAATGCGGGTTTGGCGGCTTGGTGCATGTACGACTACAACACATTTCACAACTCGCTGAATGGAATCGCCCGGCACGGCCTCTTCGACATCTTCCGGCTGCCGAAAGAGGCTGCGTGGTGGTATCGCTCGGAACTCACAACGAACCCTGTGGTCCACATTGTGCGGATAGATGCGACGAATGTCTGCGTCTTCTCGAATTGCGAGGAAGTGAGGTTGTCTGAAGACGGTGGCACCGGGCTTCATCCTGTCGCATCGCAGAAACCGGCCCCCGGGTTTGCCCTGCACCATCCACCCTTTCATTTCCACATTTCGTCGGGCTCCGCTGTATTGAGGGCCGAGGGCATAACAGGGGGGCGTGTCCGGACCACGTGCGACTGGCGAAAGCCCGGCCCTCCGGTATCTCTGCGTCTTGAAACAGACCGCCCGATCATTGTTGCCGATGGAAGCGACATCAGCCGTGTCACCGTTTCGGTGGTTGATGCGAGTGGCGCGCCCGTGGACGATTGTCCGCTGCCGGTGATCTTCACGCTTCGGGGGCAGGGCCGGCTCATCGGCGAGAATCCCGCGCACCTGCGCGCCGGGAAAATGATGATCCTCGTCCAGGCCGGCCTGGAATCCGGTGAGCTGAAGATTACGGCGCTGGCGGAAGGAATGAAATCCGGCGAGACAATTGTTGCCAGCCGGCCTTCGCCTCCCGCCGCAATTCGTCGCGCAAATCTGGCGCACAACTGACGCGGCAACCATCCTCTCGTTTCGGTCACATTTTCGATTGCGTTCCTGCCACGCGCGGATGAAGGTTCGCTCTCCAAAAAATGTTTTACTACCTGCAAGAATTTCGCGACGCGGTTTCGTGGCTGCGCATGTTCCAGTACATCACGTTCCGCGCGCTGATGGGCGCGGGAACGGCGTTCCTCATTGCGCTGATCCTCGGCCCGCCGATGATCCGCTGGCTGCGCGTGCTGAAGTTTGGGCAGCAAATCCGCAACGACGACGTGATGAAGCATCACGGGAAAAAATCCGGGACGCCGACGATGGGCGGGCTGCTGGTGATCGTTTCGGTGCTGGTCTCGACGCTGCTGTGGGCGGTGCCGACGAATGGCTATGTGGCGCTGGCGCTCGGCACGATGATTTTCATGGGCGGTGTCGGATTTCTCGACGACTGGCTGAAGATCGCAAAGAAAAATCACAAGGGTCTCGCCGGCCGGAAAAAGATTCTGCTGCAGCTTTTGTGGGGGCTGGTGGTCGCGGGCATTTTGTATGCGTGGCCGCAGAGCCGGATTCAAATGACGCAGCTCATGCTGCCGTTTGTGAAGGAGCCGGTGATCGAACACATGTGGCCGGTTGCCGCGGTTTTGTTCGTTGTTGTCGTAATCGTGGGCTCGTCGAACGCGGTGAATCTGACGGACGGGCTCGATGGCCTGGCAATCGGCTGCACGAGCATTTCAGCGCTCGCCTATTTGGCGCTCGCCTACGTGGCCGGCAACGTGATCCTCTCGAAACATCTGCTCGTGCCGCACGTGCCGGGCAGCGGGGAACTCGCAGTTTTCTGCGGTTGCCTCGCGGGCGCGGGACTCGGATTCCTGTGGTACAATTGTCATCCGGCGCAGGTCTTCATGGGCGATACCGGCAGCCTCGCGCTCGGCGGTTCGATTGCGATGGTCGCGATTGCGATCAAGCAAGAGCTGTTGCTGAGCATCGTCGGCGGAGTGTTTGTGATGGAGGCCGCCAGCGTGATTTTGCAGGTGGCGTCGTTCAAGCTGACGGGCAAGCGTATTTTTCGCGTCGCGCCGATTCATCACCACTTTGAAAAGATCGAGAAAGAAAAGGCGATCCGCGAAGGGCGTGATGTCGAGGTGATCGAAACGATGGTGACGATCCGGTTTTGGATTCTTGCGATTATTTTTGCCCTGTTCGGCGTCGCGACGCTGAAGATCCGGTGATGAGGTTTCCGATGTCTGGATTCAAATGTCAGAATGCAATCGTGCTCGGGTTGGGCACAAGCGGGCGCGCGGCGGCGCTTCTGCTCGCTCGCGAAGGCGCGCGCGTGACGGCAATCGACGGATCCGACAATGAAAAGGTCCGCGCGGTTCGCGATGTCCTGCGCACGGAGAGTATCGAAGTCCTCTGTGGCGAAAAAAACTTGCCGGATGAAAAATTTGATCTCGCGGTCGTCAGCCCGGGAATCCCGATCGAGCATCGCTGGCTCGCCGAATTGAAAGAACGCGGCACCGAAATTCTGCCCGAGTTCGAACTCGGATGGTCTCGATTGCGAAGCCGCGCAATCGCTGTGACCGGCACCAATGGAAAAAGCACGGTGGTGAAATGGCTGGCGGAATCATTTCGCGAAGCAGGATTCACCGCTGAGCCTTGCGGAAATTATGGCAAGCCCGTTTGTGAAATTGCGATGGCACCGGTGCAACCTGACTGGGCCGTGATCGAGGTCAGTTCATTTCAGCTGGAGGTGGCGAAAGATTTCCGTGCCGATGCCTGCGTGCTGCTGAATCTGCTGCCGAACCACCTTGACCGGCATCCGAGTTTTGAAGCGTACGCGGCGGCGAAAGCGCGGCTGTTTGAAAATTGCCGCGAAAGTGATTTTTGCATCGTGCCGGCTGGCGATCTGACGCAAATGAAGAAATTGTCCGGCGGCATCGGCACTTGGAAGACGTTTGGCCCGACTGGCGAATTTGTTTTTCGAAACGGGGCCGTTCTTCAATCGGGCCGCAATCTGGCCGAATTGCGCGGAACCTATTTTGACAATGACGTGCTCGGCGTGAACGCCTCCGCGGTGATCGCGGCGTTCACGTCGCTGGGCATCGGCGCGGGGTATGCGGTGACCGCGGCGAAAAAGTTCATTCCGCTTCCACATCGCATGGAAACGGTGGCCGAAATTCACGGCGTGAAATTCATCAACGATTCGAAGGCCACAACTCTTTCCGCGGTGGTTGCCGCGCTGAAAATGTGCGGTGGAAAGGCGAGGCTGATCGCAGGGGGAATCCTGAAGGAAAGACCGGGGCCCGACATAAAAGAAATGTTGGCACAGCGAACAGCGGGCGTCTATGTTATCGGAATTGCTTCGGAGGACTTGTTCCAAGCGTGGGCGGATATATGTCCGTGTCAGCGCTGTGAAACCCTCGACTGGGCCGTGAAGGCGGCCTTTGGAGACGCGCAGGCCGGAGACGTGATATTGCTTTCGCCGGGCTGCGCGAGTTTTGACCAGTTCACTGGGTACCAGCAACGTGGCGAGGTCTTCAGAAAGCTTGTGAAGAGTTTGGTGGGAAATTAAACAAAAAAAATGTGGAGTAGTTCGATGCAATCTGTGGAAAATAAAAACAACGTGCGGATCATGAATCCGCTGTTTCTTGCAACTGTAATTCTGGCCGGCTGTGCGCTGTTGATGACTCAAGGCTGCCGCACGAAAAGTCCGGAAACAACCAAGGTTGAGCCGCCGCCTCAGGTGATCATGCCGCCGGCACCGCAGCCGGCCGTCGCGCCGGTGCTCACGCCGCCACCTGTAACGCCTGATTTCACAAAGCTGCCTCCGCCGCCAAGCACGCCTGAAGTGACCGGCGGGCTCACGTACACGGTGAAGAAGGGCGATTCGATTTCCAAAATCGCCGCGCACCATGGCGTGAGCGCGCGCGAAATAGCGCAACTCAACAACATCACCGATCCCAACAAGATCAAAGTGGGCCAGACGCTGACGTTGCCCGCCTACGCGAAGGAAGGCGCAGCCTCAGTTCCGTCGCACAAGAAGGCGACGGGCAAGAACGCAACGACCAAGTCGGTCGCAGCCAAGGGCGGCAAGGCGACTGTGAAGAAATCTGTCGCGGCGACTGCTCCGGCTGGCGAGGGCGAATATATTGTGAAGTCTGGCGACAGTCTCTCGAAGATTGCGTCGCACTTGCACACTAGCGTCAAGGCGCTGAAGGAAGCCAATGAACTGAAGAGCGACAATCTGAAGATTGGACAGAAGCTGAAAGTTCCCGGCAAGAGCGGCGAGGCTGCCAAGCCTGCGGCCACACCGGATGCTGCGCCCGCCTCGGCTCCTGCTACAGAAAATCCGATGGCCGCACCAGCCCCGGCGACACCGGCTGCTGCGCCTGCCGCCGCGGCTCCTGCGGTTCCTGCCGCTGCGCCGCAAACGTTCGAGATCACCGTTGATGCTGGTGAGACGCTCGAAACCATCGCAACGAAATACGGCGTGTTGCCCGCAGACATCAAGAAGCTGAACAACATTACGGAAGTTGCACCGGGACAGAAAATCAAGTTGCCGCTGCCGACACCGTAAGGAACGGCGTTCCGACTTGAAGGGTCTTTTGCGCCGCTGGCGCGGAAGACCCTTTTTTCTTGGGGAAATCTGATGCGCAAGATTGCGGGTTTGATGATCAGCGTGGTGCTGGTGCTTTCCACCATTGGCATCGTCATGCTGGCCAGCACGAGCGAATACGAGGCTGCCGCGCACTACCACGATCGCTACTATTTTCTCAAGCGACAGGCGCTGTATCTCGCCATCGGGATGGGCGCGATGTTCGCCGGCTACTTCGTCAACTACCGCCTTTATCGCCGCTATTTCTGGCTCATTGGCGCGATCACGATCGGCATGCTGGCGATGGTCATCATTCCGCACGTCGGCCTGAACATCAACGGCAGCCGCCGCTGGCTGCGCGCCGGTCCGTTCACGATCCAGCCGTCGGAGATCGCAAAATTCGCGGTGATCGTCGTGCTCTCGTGGTGGATGAGCAAGCATGACGACCGCATTCGCGAATTCGGAATGGGAATCATGGCGCCGGGGGCGCTGCTGCTGCCCTTCATTGGCCTGATTGTGAAGGAGCCCGACTTCGGTACGACGATTGTCTGCGCCAGCGTCGGTCTTGCACTCATGTTTGTTGGCGGCTCGCGCCTCAGATATCTTTCGGTCATCAGCGTGATCGGCGTCGTCATTCTTGCGCTGATCATCATGCATAATCCGAATCGCGTCATCCGTTTTCTCGCGTTCCTCGACCCGTGGCGCTACGAAAAAACCGAGGCGTACCAGTTGTTGAACGGCGAATATGCCTTCGTCGTCGGCGGATTTTCCGGCGTCGGCTTCGGCCACAGCCTCCAAAAACAATTTTATCTTCCCGAGTCCTACGCCGACTTCATCTTCCCGATCATCGGCGAGGAACTTGGCGTCCTGCTTTCGATGGCCATCGTCCTGCTGTTCGTGGGCTACTTCTTGTGTGGCCTGAAAATCAGCGCCTCCGCGCCGGACACCTTCGGCAGGCTCGTTGCATTCGGCATCACGATGCTCATCACGATGCAGGCCGCGTTCAACATCGCCGTCGTGACCGGCTGCATCCCGACGAAGGGCCTTCCGCTGCCCTTCATCAGCTATGGCGGCACCAGCCTCATCGTCTCGCTCGGCATGGTCGGCGTCCTCGCCAACGTCGCGCGCGAAACCGACGTCGAAAAATTACAGCGCCTTGGCGCCATCAAGGACCGCGCGCGCCGCATCTGACGCAAACTTCCAATCATTGGAAATTCCGGTACAGCAAATTTCCAATCATTGGAAACCACGAATATGTTCAACCAACCGCTGCAACTTGGAACGCTCACGCTGCCGGGCCGCGTCCTGCTCGCGCCGCTCGCGGGCGTGACCGACGTCGCATTCCGCCGCATCTGCGCGGAGCTGGGCGCGTCGCTCACCTATGTCGAAATGCTCAATTCCACGGCGGTTTCTTGCCGGAACAAACAGACGCTGAAAATGCTCGCGCGCGATCCGACGGAGAAAATTCTCGGCGTGCAGGCCACCGGACGGACGCCGGAATCCGTCGCGAATGCCGTTGAGTTTCTCGATGCGCATGGCTTCGACACCATTGACATCAACATGGGCTGCCCGGTCCGGAAGATCGTCGGCTCCGGCGGCGGCAGCGCATTTCTCAAAGACATCAAGCGCATCGCCGAAACCGTGAAGCAGTGCCGCGCGAAAACGGCGAAACCGCTTTCGGTGAAATGCCGCCTCGGATTTTCGCGCGAGGAAATGAACATCGAGGAAATCGTGGACGCCATCGTCGGCAACGGCGCGGACATGATCACGATTCACGGCCGGACGCGCGCCTGCGACTATAGCGTGCCCGTTGATTTGCCGATGATCCGCCGCGGACTCGATCGCGCGCGCACCGTCGCCAAAAAAAGAATTGTGTGCGTCGGCAACGGCGACGTGATGGATTTTGAATCGGCGGAAAAAATGATGCGCGAGACCGGCTCGGATGCCGTGATGGTCAGCCGCGGCGCGCTCGGCAATCCGTGGATTTTTCGCGAGCTGCTCACCGGCGAGCGGCAGCGGCCGACGATGGAGGAATGGGCCGATGTCGCGCTGCGGCATCTCGATTATCACGAACAATGCCACGGAGAGAACATCCATTCCGCGCGGCAGACGCGGAAACATCTGATCTGGTACACCTGCGGCTTTCCGCGCGGAAACCGGCTGCGGGAAAAACTCAACACGATCGAAACCATCGCGCAGGCCCGCGAACTCGTCCGCGAGTTTGCGCGCTCGCTGCCGAAGAATTACCGCCGCTACGACGAGAACGAACCCGGCGCGAAAGGCGCGGCGCACGATCCGAAACACGACATGGACCGCCAGCTTGACCGTGGCGTTGGCGCTGAGGGCATCGCGCCCGATGCGGTGGAGTGACGGGAGGCAGGCTACGTCGGAACTGCGGCCACCGCATTCGCCGCAAGATATTCCGCCGGGATTTCGCGGCGCTGGGCGTAGCCTTCGTTGAAGGCGTGATAAAATCTCACCACGGGCTCATCGGACCGCCAGCAGAGCATGACGCGTTTTCCGCCGATGACGGCGGGGAAATCAACGAGGCCGCATTCAAAATTCCAGTCTTTGAAATAGCAGCCGATAGGTTTGAATTCGGCGAGCAGCGTCTCCAATTCTCCGACAAGCCGCAGTGACTCGGCAGCTTGTTCCTCTGGCCCGCCCATGTTTAGAGAGAGACTCTTGAGCTTTTGTCCGATGGCGAGAATATCGACGACGATCCGTCGCACCAGCGGCAGCGTACAGTTGGCCAGTTCGGGCGTGAAAAGTTTTTCAGCCGCGTCCATGATGGTGTCAGGCGGCCCGTTCCGGCCGCCGCCGATGAAGCGTGAAAACTCTTGCTGGAGCGCTCATGTGGTTGACGATACTATGCGGACCAGACGAGTCAAATTGCGCGTCGGGACGCGCGTCATGAGGGTGCGATGAAAATCATTTCGTGTTGTGTGATAGTGCTGGCCGCGACCGCGGCATGGGCCGCCGATCCGGTTGCAGGCGATTTGCGCGGCAAGGTCATTGATGAGCTGGGCAATCCGCACGGTCACATGACCGTGGGCAAGAACGAAGTTTTGTTCTACGACCGCGGCACCATCGAACTCACCGATGGCAGGGTCAGAATCGTCAAGCTCATCACCGAAGATCAACTCGTGGCGAAGCAGGCCGCCGAGGCGGAGCAGGGCCGGCTCGCCGAGGAAAATCGGAAGCAGTTGGTCGAGGCCGGCAAGGCCGAAAAATTGCGGACGCTTGGCGATCCCGGCTTCACCCTGAAGTCGATGGCGGAGCAGCTGGCCTATTGGCAGGACTTCGTCAAAAGGTATCCGGGCGTTGATGCAGGCGACCGGATCAAGCCGTTGCAACAGGCGATCCAGGTCGATGCCCAGCAAAAAGCCGCCGCGGTCCGTGCCGCCGAACCGGCAAAACCGCCGCTGTCGCCACAAGATCCCGGCTACCAGAAATAATCTTCGAGCGCGAAGCGACGTCGCGTCGTTGAATTTCTAACCAATGGCTTCCATCGCCGCGAAGCGTCAGGACAGGAAGATTTCCAATGATTGGGAAAACCGGCCGCGCAAATTTCCAATGATTGGAAACTCCGCAAAATTTCCGCCGCGGCGGCGCGCAAAAAACCGCGGCGGGCCGTCAAACTAGAATTGCTGCCACTCGGGCTTCTGTTCGTAAACCCAGCGGTAATAACTCGTGTTGCGAAGTTGCGAGGCGGCGGCTTCGTCGGTGATGACCTTGGCGACCGGATGCATTTGCAAAATCGAGGCGGGCATCATCGAGCTGACGGGGCCTTCGACGGTTTGCGCAATCGCGTTGGCCTTGCTCGATCCGTACGCGATCAGCACGACGGTGCGCGCCTCCATGATCGTGCCGATGCCCATCGTGATGACGTGGCGCGGCACTTTCGATTCGCTGCCGAAATACGGCGCGTTGTCGAAGCGCGTGCGCGGCGTGAGCGTTTTGCTGCGCGTGCGCGAGCCTAGCGACGAGGTCGGTTCGTTGAAACCGATGTGGCCCTCGGTGCCGACGCCGAGAATTTGCAGATCAATGCCGCCGCACGCCTTGATTCTTTCTTCGTAGGCGCGACAGTGGCCGGGGATGTCGTCGGCGAGTCCGTTCGGGATGTTGATGTTTTCGCGCTTAACGTTGATGTGGTTGAAAAGGTGCTCGAACATGAAGCTGTAATACGAGGCGGGGTGCGCGGGTTGCAGGCCAACGTATTCGTCGAGGTTGAACGTGGTGACCTGGCTGAAGTCGAGATAGCCGGCGCGGTGCATGCGGACGAGTTCGTTGTACAGCAGGATCGGCGTGCTGCCCGTGGCGAGGCCGAGAACGGCGTTCGGTTTGTCGCGAAGCGTGTGCGAAATGATGCGCGCGGCCACTGCGCTGGCGGCCTGCGGATCGGGCTGGATGATGACTTCCATGAATCGTCCTCGTGTTTTCGCGTACGCCATAATGCGCCGCGTTGCGCGTTTCTAGCGCATTGGCGCGGACGCTGACCACTTCAAAATGCGGGCCGGTTTCTGATTTTTCAATCAGAGTGGCGTCTTCGGCGGATGATGGAGCCGCGCCCACGCAAGGACGGCGGTGCCGACGGCAAGGATCGTGCAGGTGATATAGGGCAGCCACGCGGTTTGGTGATAGAGCGTGCCGGCGAAAATCGGGCCGGCGATGCGCGCGAGGCTGCCGACTCCCTGCGCAACGCCGATGGTCGAGCCTTGCTCGGTCGCGGGCGTGAGGCGCGAAAGCAGTCCGAAAATCGGCGGGCGCGAAAGGCTCGATCCGATGGAAAGCGGCAGAAGAAAAATCAGCAGCGGCGTCCAGTGAATAACGAACGGAATCGGCGCGAGGCCGATGGCCGTCAGCACCAGGCTCATCGCGATGACGTTGGGTTCGCCCATCCGGTCCACGAGCCGGCCGGTGGCACCGCCCTGCACGAGCGCGCCGATGAGTCCGGAATATACGAATAACCACGCAATCGTGCCGGTGTCCTTCGCGGCGTCGAGGTGGAAATTATCGGCGACGACGAGGCCGAGCGTGGTCTCGAAACAGGTGAAGCAAAACGTCGCAAGAAAATAGACGAAGATCAACATGCTGACGCCGCGCCGCGCAAACGCCCGCTGCCATTGTTCCCAGTGCGGCCGGTCGCTGACGTGATCGGCATTTGGCGTCCAGCTTTCGGGCAGGCGCGCGTAGGCGAAAAGAAAATTGAAAGCACAGAGCACCGCGGAAATCGCGCCGGGACCGACGTAGCCCCACAGCCGCACCGCGCCCGCGCCGAGCGCCGGACCGAAGATGAAGCCGAGGCCGAACGCCATTCCGATCAGGCCCATTCGCTTCGACCGCTTCTCCGGCGGCGTGATGTCCGCAATGTAGGCCTGCGCCACGCCGATGTTCGCGCCGCAAAATCCCGCGAGTGTGCGCGACGCAAGAATGAGCCACAGCCCGGCGTTGCTGGCGAAGTGGACGCCGCAGGCGAAACGCGCATCCGCGAGACGGCAGCCGAACGCGAAGACGACATACGAAAGCGACGCGACCGCCGTGCTCGCCAACAGTACCGGCCGCCGGCCGATGCGGTCGGACAGATGGCCCCAAAACGGCGCGAACAGAAATTGCATCGCCGAATACGACGACATGATCAGACCGACGAACCAGCCCGGCGCGCCGAAATTCTTCGTGAATACCGGCATCAGCGGCAGGATCAGCCCGAAGCCGACCAGGTCGATGAACACCGTGAAAAAAATTATTCCGATCGAAGGTTTCCGCATTCTTTGAGTCCCGCTCTGTGGATTGAAGATGTCAGGTTTCGCGTCGCGGATTGCAAGTTTCCAGTTTGTTCGCGGCGCGAAATCCGATTTTCCAATGATTGGAAATTGCAGCCGCGAAAACTTCCAATCATTGGATTCTTGCGTGTCATTCCCTATTTGCCAGAAACACTGCGAAGGTCGGAAATTG
>CAIVKH010000151.1 GCA_903906425.1 uncultured bacterium | reverse complement strand
CACCGTGCCGAAGCCCTGGACGTTTTCACCCGCCGGCGGCTTGTAACTGCCGAGGTCTAGTGCAATGGCGCTCACATCAAACGTGCCATTTGACCCGATCGTGACCGTCGAGTTGCTGACGCTTGCAGAAGCGCCAAGCGCGAGCGTGCCGTTGCTGATGACCGTTCCGCCGGTATACGTGTTGTTAGTGTTCATTTCCAACCGGCCCGGCCCGGTCTTGATCACGCCTTGAGCGCCGCCCGTGTCGGTATAAATCGAGCCGTTCATCTTCGTCGTTCCGCTGATGACGTTGAACACGCCGCTGGTCGGATCGGTGCCGCGAACTGTGACGCGTTTGTTGAGCAAGTTCGTTCCGCTCGCGATGTAGCCGCCCCGCGCCAGCAGCAGTCCAGCGTTGCCCGATCCGGCGATCACCGAATCCGTCATCACCACCGGCGGACTGATTCCCTCGGTGACGCTTTGTAAATCGAATGTTCCCTGATTGATCGTGAGGCTGCTGATGCCATCGCTGATCTGGCTGTCCGCGCCGATACGCAGCGTCGCGCCTGTCTGGATAAGCACCGATCCTCCCGTCGCGATGTTGTCCAGGCCGGCCGTCTTTGAAAGCAGCAACACGCCCTCTGATACTGTCGTGCCGCCTGTGTATGAATTGGCAGTCGCCCCCGCGATTGTAAATGTGCCCGCGCCCCGCTTTATCAACCGCCCGCTCTCCGCGATCTGCCCGTAGAACGTGTTGTTCGCCCCGAGATCGGAAATCGTCAGCGTTCCGCCCGCGCCTGTGCCGGTGCGCACGACGCCCGTTCCGGTGAGGCCGACGATCGTCTGGTTGAAATTGTTCATATCGACGCGTCCGTTTCCGAGCGAGGTGTCGAACGAAACCGTCGTGTTTGTTGGCAGCGCATCGCTGATGGCGATGCGAAGGGTGCCGGTGTGAAAAATGAACGTGTTGCCCCAGACATTTCCATTCGTGGCGATCACCCATGTCGCATTATCGGCCTTGGACAGCCTGCCTGTGCCGATGTTGATCGTCGCGCTGAGCGTGCCCGTGGCCGTCGCCAATCCGCCGCCGTTGTTGTTGGCGCGAAGCCACAGATCGGCGGAGCCTGTGCCCGTGCTGGTGATCGGGCCGTTGAACGTTGCGCTTGCAGTGGAGTTCAACAGAAACTGCCGCCGCGGGTTTGTCGCCGTTGCCGGCAGAATGATCGCGGTGTTGATGACAACATTGCTCGGGCCCCGGTGTTCAAAAACCTGCGGCGCATTCGTGGCCGGCGAATTGGCCGTAATCGTCAGGTTGCTGCCGCCGAGAACAAAAGCGCCGGCGTCATTCGAAACGACAAGTCCCAGAATCGTCCACGCCGCATCCACATTCGGCGTCAGCCGGTTCGTGCCGGACAGCGCGACATAATTCGTTGTCGAATTCAGGCCGGTGTTTGTCGGCGCAAACAGCCCGGCCCAGTTGCTGACCGACGACCAGTTGTTGTCCACACCGCCGCCATTCCACACGTGCGATAGTTGCGCCGCCGCGGGCAGCCCCGACAACGCAAAACAAGCCAGCACGGCACCGATTGACGAAAACTTGGTCTTCATGAAGATACTTTCTCCGGTTGCAGACAACCAACGATGTTGAAGACTTCTCTCATACACGGCAGGAAAGAATGGCGAAAGTTCAAAAACACGCGCCGCGATGAAATCGCGCCGCCAAAGCTTCATGTCCCGCTCCGGCCGGCGGACACCTCCAATCATTGGCAAAACGCGGCCGCAAAATTTCCAATCATTGGAAGTGCCGCGCGCGAAAAATTCCAATCATTGGAAAGCCCGCTGGAAGATCGTCAGGGCGCGGCGGGTTCGGCGTTCCAGACTTTGATGTCATCGAACCAGCCGTTCTTGCCGGCAACGCCGAGTTCGATCTGCGATTTTGTCGGATGGCCGATTCCGGGCGATTTCAAAATGGCCGCGGGTTTTCCGTCGAGTACAACGCGTATCGTTTCCCCGATCGTCTCAACGACGAGATCGTGCCAGACACCGGTTTCGACTTTCATCGGATACGTGATTTGTTTGCCGGCCATCCGTTTTGTGACTTCATCTTTCTTCGACGGATCGTTGCGGAGCGCCTTGATTTCCATGTTCTGCGAGCCTTCGCGTTCGTCCATGATTGACACGCCGTTCGTGCGGACCTGCGCGCGGCAGAGATGGCCGTAGTGCGAATTCGTGTACGAACGATCATCGAATTCGACATCAATCATCGTCGCGCCATCGAATTTGATTTTCGTTTCGACCACGCTGTCCTTCGTCGGAATCGAAAGCCCGAAAACCGCCGCGTGCGCGAGGTTCGTGGATTTTCCGTCGGGCGAAACAACGTTCTTGTCCCGCGTCTGCGTTCCCTTCAACGCGCCGTTTTCGAATGTGAACGTCGGAACAACCTTGTGCCACTGCGCCGCCGGCTGCGCAGCGGAAAAATCATCCGAGAAAAGCAGTTCTTTTTTCTTCGCGATCGAATCCGCGGAGACGGCGGGCAGATCGGCCGCGATGACCGCCGCAGTTGCGAAGAACGTGAAAGCAAGTATGAGACGAATGTTCATTTGATTCTCCATAATTTCACCACTTGATCGTCGCGCCTTTCGGGCCTTCGGCGTTGTCGTCCCAGTTGCGGGGTTTCGATGTTCCAAGGTTTCTGACTTCTTTGATCGTCATCTGCACGCCGAGGGTCTTCGCGCCTTTGACCGCGATTTCGGAGGTGCCGAAAATCTGCTGGTGGATGCGCTGGCCCTTCGCGGGTTCGTACACGACGAAGATCTCCTTCGGATCGTCATCGGCGAACAGCAGGATTTTCGACTGCTCGGGCGTGCACATGTAATCCTTGTTCTGGATCGCGCCGCCGATTTGGAACCGCTTGAGGTACGAAATTTCGTGGCTGCGATAGACGATGGTCATCACCTTGTCGCGGTCGTAGAGCGCGGCATAAACGAGGTTCTTGTCCACGAAGAATTTTTCGGGCGGCGGCATCATTTTGTAGCGGCCGTCGGCCCAGACGAAGATGACCTTGTCGAGCGACGAGCACTTGAATTGTTCGTCGCCGTCCACGCCGAAGCCGAAATAGCCGTTGGCCTTGTCGTGCTTCATCGTCAATTCCTCGGCGGTCAGCTCGCGGACTTCGATCTCGTCGAAGCGCGTGATTTTCGTCCGGCGCGGGAAAAGCGGCGCGTAGGTTTTGTGCAGATTTTTCAGGTAGTTGATCGCGTACGGAATCAACTTGCCGAGATTCTTTTCGACTTCGCCGAGCGCGACGACGATGTCGTCCATGTCTTTCCGGTTTTTGCTCATGTCGAAAAGCGAAATCCGCTTGATGCGGACTTCGAGCAGCATCTCGACATCGTCGTGCGTGACGTCGCGGCGCAGCAAATTGCGGAATTTATTCACGCCTTCGAGCACGGCCTTCTGGACTTCGGGATAGGTTTTGCATTCCTCGATTTTTTTGTAGATGCGGTTCTCGATGAAAATCTGGACGAGCGTTTTCGCGTGCAGCTCATCGAGCAGCCGCTTCTTTTCGAGTTCGAGCTCGCGCTTGAGCAGTTCGACGAGCTGCTTCGTGTTGTGTTCGAGAATTTCCTTAACATCCATCTCGACCGGCCGGCGGTCGCGGATGACGACGATGTTGCTCGAAATCGAAACCTCACATTGCGTGAAGGCGTAAAGCGCCTGGATCGCTTTTTCAGGCTCCTCGTCATTCGTGAGGTGAATCGCGATTTCGATTTTTTCCGCCGTGAAATCGTTGATTGAGCGGATGCCGATTTTCTTTTTGCGCGCCGCTTCCTCGATCGAATCGATCACCGATTCCGTCGTCGTGCTGAACGGAATGTCGCGGATGACGAGCGTTTTTTCGTCGCGCTTTTCGATCACCGCGCGGACCTTCACCTTGCCGTTGCCCTTGTCGTATTCGCTGACGTCCATCAGCCCGCCGAGCTGGAAATCCGGCAGCACGCGGAACGTTTTCTTCTGCAAAATCGCGATTTGCGCTTCGAGCAGCTCGCCGAAATTATGCGGCAGAATTCGCGTCGCCAGCCCGACCGCGATGCCGTCCGCGCCGAGCATCAGCAGCATCGGCAGCTTGCATGGTAGCGTGACCGGCTCCTTGTTTCGCCCGTCGTAGCTCGGCACGAATTCGGTGAGCGCGTCGTTGAACATTTCCTTGCGCGCCAGCTCGGTGAGCTGGCAT
>CAIVKH010000150.1 GCA_903906425.1 uncultured bacterium | reverse complement strand
GGTCCAATCATCTGGGGAATGCTGCGTGCATTTTTTAACCGTCAAAACATTGAACGAATGGCCAGCGAGATTCGCAGGTTGCATGACATCATTGACGGGCGATCTGTGCCGGAATTAACCGACATCGAAAAACAACAAGAAACCAAAGATTCAAATGAAACACCTAAATAGTATTCTCACACTCCTGGCTGTCATAGCGGCGTCCGCATTCATCGGCTGCACCACCACCACGACCACCAGCCCGGCGGGTACCGTCACCACTACGCGAGTGGTGGACACCAACGCCGTCGAGTTCGCTGCCGCCGCCATCAAGATCGCTGCCAAGGAAGGCGCGCTTTACGCCATCAGCCAGGACGCAAACGCCCGGGCGTATTTTCAACTGTCGGCCGTGGCGCTCGATACGCTGCTAGTTGCCCAGACGGTGGACAGCGCTACGCTCGCCAATTCGTTGAACAAAATCAGCGTGAGCGAGGTGCGCGATAATACCCAAATCAAGGCCATCATATCCGATGTGATTGACCTTTACCGGGCCACAGAGGGAAAGGTGCTGGCGCAAAAGCTCGCTGTAAATACCACGCTCGTCCAACTAGTAACCGCGATCCGCGACGGGTTCACGGCGGCCCTGGCGCTATCCGGGGGGCAATAGTATGGGTTCGATCCTAACCGCCATCAGCAATGCCTTTGGCGCCGTCATGGGCTATTTCGGCTGGGCGAATAAACGGCAGGAGCTGAAAAATTCTCCCGATGTTCGGGCGGCTGCCATTGCCGTACAGGAGCAACGCGTCCAAGACGCCGCAAAGAAAGCGATCGCAAATGAAGACACCAAAACTCTGGGTAACGATCTTAGCGAATAGCCTGCTCCTGTCCGGGTGCGTGGGGACGGTCACGCCCGCGCACGTCTCGCCCGCCCAGGCTTCGTTTGACGCCTCGGGCGACCCCGCGCAGGTCCAGCACATCCGGGACGCCCAGGCAACCAACAGCGGGCCGATAATCGTTCCGTCCGCGGCGCCCATCATCCTGCCATCATGGACATCCGTGGTGGCCGGATCGACCAACGGTCCAACCTCCGGCCTCCTGGGGTTCGTCGGCGGGCAAGCTGTAATCACGCCGCACGCGGTTGACAGGTATAACGCACTCATGGTGGAGTTCGGCGCCGCGTGGCCGCCCGGGGTGCATCCTGGAGATGGGGTAACGCCATTCGGAGATAATTACAGGATCGACAGCGCGCACCTGTTTTACTTCGTGACGGCTAACCGCTGGCACAAGGAAGGCAAGGCGGTGGCGAAATGATCTAGTCCGAATGCTGGCGCATGCGCCAGAGACTTCGTAGGACGAATGGGCCGGGGTAATTCCCGGCCTGTTTTATTTGTCCTTCGTTTTGTATTTCATTGGCCTGCCGCCAAGCTTCCCGTTTTTGCGGGCAGCTTCGGACTTTTTTTTCGACTTGTGCGACCCCACCCAGGCCGCCCACTTTTTAACGTCTGACGCTTGCATAAATTTTGTTCACGCGGTGGATGTGCCTGGCAACGTTTAGCTGCGTTCCGGCAATCTCGCGCATGATTCGAGAGGATACCAGGCTTCCGTTATCTTTGCACGCTTTGGAATCTTCAAGAGCGCGGCGGACAGATTTCCCAATCTCGCGCATCACTTCCCGGTAACTCATATCGTGCGTTTTCATGGTTTTTAAAAGGTTGCCCCGGTGGTTATCCGGGGCGGGTTGTTTTACGACGCCACCTTGAGCCGTATCACGGCATTTGAAACAGTGTTCACCGATCGCGATGTGATGGACAGCAATTCTTCACTGTGAATGTCCTTGATCTGAATCCATCCCCGTGCCGTAGATGTAACAATTCCATCAGCAATATCGTTGTCATATTTATTTCGCACAGCAACCCGCTGTCCGCATTGCATACCGTCCAAACTTTCGATTCCAGACGCCGTGTTTTTGTTCGTTGTCATGCCCCAACAATAACCCATCTGATGGGATATGCTAGAAAAATCGCACTTTGTTTTACGATTTTTTCCATCCCGCGTAATCCAAACGACTTGCGTTTGTGGAAATGGGGACAAATGGGGGAGATAAATCGGAATAATGCGGGCGCGATTGCAAAAAATCACGAAATCAGATAAAAATACCGTCGCGCGAACCGATTCCGGGCCAGCTTATCCGGTTTTCATCCTTCAACACGGATTGAATAATCACTAATGTTTATGCGGGCTTGACTATGTTTTGTCTGCCAAATCATCTGATTAGCTGAAAATATTTCTTGCAAGCCGATCTGTTTTGTCGGATTATGCGGACATGCACAAAATAAAGACTGAATCCCGAAAGCTGGACCGGATTACGATTCGGTTAAGTAATGCCGCAAAAAAACGCATTGCCGAATATAAGGCGAGACATCCAGGGTGCTCAATAACGTGGCTTGTGAATCATGCCATCGAACACGAGGCTAGCAGTCCCGCAAAAAACTAAGGGGCAATTTTTCAACAATCTTCAAAAAACACACACATGAAAATCTCTGAAATCGTAAAAACGGATGACCCGAAATACCTATTGGACATGAAACTGTGCAGTGACGCGCGGGAATGGCTCGTGGGATACGCGTCCATTGAAACCGCGTGGGCTGAGTGCGATCGGCCAGATTGGATGCTGTGGGCAATGCGAAATTCGGATGCTTTTGAAAAGCGTGTATTTGTTCAAATTGCAGTGGAGTGCGCGAAACGCGTACTTGATAAATTCAGCGCAAAATACCCGGACGACAAGCGCCCGGAATCCGCAATTGAAGCCGCGCTTGCGTGGCTGAAAAATCCCCGTGCCGCCGCCAGTGCCGCCGCCCGTGCCGCCGCCCGCGGCGCCAGTGACG
>CAIVKH010000149.1 GCA_903906425.1 uncultured bacterium | reverse complement strand
GACATGGGTGGCATCTACACGCTCGGCGTCGCGCCCGGCAGCGCGTGCATCGGAAATCTTTTCTACGATGTCTGCGCGCACGACTACGGCGGCTGGGGAATTTACCACGACGAAGGCAGCACCGGCTGGCGCGACGAAAGCAACGTCTGCTGGAACTGCACCTGCGTGACGGCCGCCGGCGGCGCGGGATTTCACCAGCACTACGGCGCGACAAATCTTCTCGTGAACAACATCTTCGCGTTCAGCTCCGGCAACCAGATGCAGGCCACGCGCGTCGAAGATCATCTTTCGTTCACGCTCGAACACAACCTCATCGTCAACTCGAACGCCGGCTTTTACGGCGCGTCCGGCGGCGGCGAAGGGCCGTGGAACAAGTTTCATTTCGAAAGCCGCAGCAATTTCTTCGTCAACTTCGGCGCGCCCGCCGACGGATTTGCGAAGAAAGATTTCGCCGCCTGGCAGGCCGCCAGCCACGATGCCGGCTCAATCCTTGTCACGAATTTTGTCGTCAAAGGCGACTGGCCGGACATCACGCTGCCGAAAGACTCGCCCGCCTTCGCGATCGGTTTTCATCCGATTGACACGACGCAATCCGGCGTCTATGGCGATCGAGCCTGGCAGCGCCGCGCCCGCGGCTACTGACCCCGCCACCCCGGACCCGCCCCACACTTCTGCGAAAGCCCGCTGCCCGGAATACCACGCTCGGAAACAGGACCCCGAAGCCCCTCCTCCGACACCCGAGGCCCAAGCTCCGAAAGCCGGAGGCCGTGCTCCGCAGCCTGACGCCCAAGCTCCGCGAACCGAAGCGCGCGCTGCGGGGGTTGAAGCGCCAGCTCCGGGTTGCGAGGCCTGAGCTCCGGGAGTCGAAGCGCGAGCTCCGAAATGCGAAGCGGGCGTACCGAAAATGCGAGGCGCGCGCCCCTCAGCCCGAAGCGCTGGCTCCGAAACCCGAAGCGCGCGCTCCGAAACGGAAGGCGCGCAGCCTTGCATCAAAACGGGCCTGCCCTGCGCCACTTGCCGCAATTTAGCCTCTTGACGCCGCGACCACATTCCCCGATAAACCGCCCCCATGGAGTCGAACCAACCAGCCGCAAAGGCAAAAAATGAAGGAGACGGAAAATGACAGATAACGCAAACCCAGTTGACACGCAGCCGACAGACAAAACAGCCAAGAAACGCCGCTCCCCCGGCGACATTGATCAAGACATCCTCGACGCCATCGCCGCGGGCAAAAAAATCCTCGGCTCGGCAATGAGCGATCACTACAACGCCGCCCTCACCAAGCGCGTCAAACCCGAAAAGATCGCCGCGCTCGGCACCGCCCTGCTCACCATTGCCGACCAGCCCGACGGCAATCTCGTCGCGCAGGTCATCAACAACCACAACGCCATCAAGAGCGCCACCAAGACCGAACAGGACCTTGGCAAACAGCTCTTCGCCAAACTCCGCGCCATCCAGAAGGGCGCCGGCAACACCTACAAACAGGATCAGGCCAGGCGCGACGCCTATCTCATCAACAAGCCGGACTTCGGCAAGGACCGCGAAACCTTCGAAGCCGACGCCGCCGCCATCATTGGCCTGGCCCGCAATGACACCCTCGACAACATCATTGCCGCCGACCTCGACGAAGCCCAGACGCTGCTGGACAACTGGAAGCAGGCCGACGCCGACCAGAAGACCGCCCAGCGCGTCGCCGGCGAAACCCTCGCCGCCCTGCGCACGGCCGCCACCGCGATGACCGCCATCGTCACGACCATCCGCGTCGGAGCCGACGTTGTCTTTGACTATCACGACAAGAACAACGCCACCGCCCGCAGCGCCTTCAACCTGCAACCCGACCGCCCCATGCAGACCTGACCCGCAAACCTCCAATGATTGGAAGACGCGTAACCGCTCTCTTCCAATCATTGGAACTTGTTTCGAGACTTGGCCGGCACGATTCGGAGCAACTTTGCGCGACAAGCGCGCGTCTGAGGCCTGTAGTTTGAACTTGAGCCGTCACGCCGAATCTTTATCTTCCACCACTGGATGGACAGGAACCCAAGAGCGAACGCGAGTACGATCTCCAGCAGCAAGATCACGCCCGCGCCGGCGATGAAGATCGGCGGCTACACGGTTGTCGGCAAGATCGGCGAGGGCGGCATGGGCGCGGTGTACAAGGCACACGATCCGGCGCTTGATCGCGATCTCGCCATCAAAATCCTCCCCGAAAAACTGGCCTCGGACGCCGAGTTCGTGAAGCGGTTCAAGCACGAGGCCGCGGCCACCGCCAAGCTCAGCCACGCAAATCTCGTTCAGGTTTTTGCCGCCGGCGAGGATGCCGGCACGCATTTCATCGCCATGGAATTTATTGACGGCGAATCGCTGCGGGATCATGTGCAACGCAACGGCAAACTGCCGGCCCTGGATGCGCTGTCCATCGGCATGTTTGCCGCCGAGGCCCTGCGCTATGCGTGGAACAAGGCCAAGGTCATTCACCGCGACATCAAACCGGACAACATTCTGCTCTCCGCCGATGGCGATGTGAAAGTCGCCGACCTCGGCCTCGCCAAGAGTCTCGCGCGGTCATCCGTCACCCTCACGACCACCGGCATGGTCATGGGTTCGCCGCATTACATCAGCCCCGAGCAGGTGCAGGGCGACAAGGACATTGATTTCCGCGCCGACATCTACAGCCTCGGTTGCACCCTCTTCAACATGCTCACCGCCCGCGCCCCGTTCGAGGGCGACGACATGATCGCGCTGTTCTTCAAGCACGTGAACGAACAGCCGCCCGACCTCGTCAAGCTCTGCCCCGACTGTCCGCCCAAGCTTGTCCAACTCGTCAAGCGGATGATGGCGAAGAAACCTGCCGAGCGCCCCGCCACCTATGACGCGCTCATCGCCGAGATGTCCGCGATCTACAAGGAAATCGAATACGAACACAACCACCGCAAAGAAATCACCGCCGCCAAATCGCGCAAAACCAACCTTGCGATCTACGGCGGCGCGACGGCGGTACTCGCGCTCGTCGCCGGTTTCTTCGTTTGGAACGGAATAAAATCTGGCCGCGCTGTCTCCGATAAGGTGGATCGCGTTGTCCCTAGCGCGCCGTCTTCGGGCGGGAATCTTGTTGCGCAACCGACGTCATCCGCCGCCAAACCCGTTGCCGACGCCTTCATCAAGGAAGTCGCCGCGCTGCCGGCCGAGCAGAAGGTCGCGCACGTGATGGCAAAGGTCAAAGAGCTGAATCCTGATTACGATCTTTCTTCGGCAAACGAAAGACACTGGATGCTAGATGGGAAATTAGATGGGCTAGAATTCTCCGCTCTCAAATTGACGAATATTTCCCCAGTTCGCGCCTTGATGGAATTGAAAGCACTTTTTCTTCACGGAAACGAAGGCGTAGTCGAAAGTGCGCCTTTGGAGGATTTAAGTCCATTGCGCGGAATGCACTTGGCCAAATTTTATTGCGATTGGACCCGGGTGAAAGACCTCTCGCCATTGGAAGGAATGCCATTGAAGGTTCTCAAGATTGATGGAACACGGGTGCAGGATCTTACAGCATTGCGTGGAATGTCTTTATCAAATTTGTGGTGCAGTTGCACCGCAATCAGTGATTTGTCGCCATTGAAGGACATGCCGTTGGCGCTATTGTGCTGTGCTTTTTGCTCAATCAGGGACGTGTCACCATTAACGGGCATGCCTTTGACGACTTTGGCAGTAAATAATAATCCAATCACCGATCTCACGCCGATCAAGAATCTGCCGATTCATATTCTGGGACTTTCGTACCAGACCGATCGTGACACTTCGATTCTTCGCTCAATGAAGTCTCTGAAAAAAATCAACGAACTTCCCGTCGCCGAGTTCTGGAATCAGGTGGATGCTGGCAAGATTTCGGGCGCAGATAAATCACCTGTCGCAAGCGCGCCGTCCGCCGCCGCTGACGACGCCTTCATCAAGGAAGTCGCCGCGCTTCCGGCCGAGGAACAGGTCAAGCGCGTCGCGGCGAAATTGAAGGAACTCAACACCGGTTTCGACGGGCAGGTCACGCCCACGATCGAAGATGGGAAGGTGGTTGGACTGGCGTTCGCGACGAAAGATATTTTGAACATTTCGCCCGTGCGGGCTTTGAGCGATCTAAGAACGCTCGTCTGCACAGGGAGCGGGAACATAGAAGGCGTTCAAAGAGACTTGGGTAAACTGAAGAATCTGTCGGCGATACAAGGCCTGAAGCTTACGAAATTGGAGTGCAGCGGCAACCCGCTATCCGATCTGTCGCCTTTGAAGGGAATGTCTTTGACCAAGCTTGGCTGCCGCGAGACCATGGTTGCCGATTTATGGGCGCTGGAGAATATGCCTCTTTGGTATCTGATGCTGGAGAGCTGCCCGGTTAGCGATCTGTCGCCTCTAAAGAACTTGCCTCTAAAATCTCTTTTCATATCGCGGACCAGAGTGGCCGATCTATCTCCCTTGTCGCAGGTACGGTTGGCGCAGCTCCACTGCAATGATTCTTCAGTCGTGGATTTGTCCGTTGTGAAGCAAATGCCGCTCAGGGAGATCTGGTGTGACTTTGAACCAGAGCGCGATTCCGGCATTCTGCGTTCCATCAAAACGCTGGAACAAATCAACAGGCGGCCCGTGGCGGAGTTTTGGAAGGACCTGGATGCAGGCAAGGTGTCGGGCACGGACAAATCAACCACCGCGAGCGCATCGTCTATCGTTGTTGACGACGCCTTTATTAAGGCGGTCGCCGCCCTGCCGGCCGAACAACAGGTCGTGCGGGTGATGACTAAGCTGAAGGAACTTAATCCGCAATTCGACGGGAAGGAGACGCATAAGGTCGAGGCGGGGGCGGTCACGGAACTTTCCATCTCCACTGTCGGCGTCACCGACATCTCGCCACTGAGGGCCTTGCACTGGCTCAAGAAACTTATGATTGCTCCGGCGACATTAACTCAGAAGGGCGCGCTTGCTGATTTGTCGGCACTGAAGGATTTGCCGCTGACGATGCTCTGGTGCCATCAGAATCCCATCCGCGATCTAACACCGCTGAAAGGAATGCCGCTAACTACACTAAGCATCACCGGCACGCAGATCGCCGATCTCGGACCTCTGGCGGGAATGAAGCTGACCATGCTCGGCTGCAACGAATCGGACGTGAGCGACCTATCCCCGCTGGCCGGAATGCCGCTGACGGTTTTCTGGTGCCAGAACACGAAAGTTTCCGACCTGTCGCCGTTGCGCTCGACCCCGCTGCGGGACTTACGGTGCGAACCAACCGTGGCCGCCCAGAACGCCGCCATCCTCCGCGAAATCAAAACGCTGGCCAAGATCAACGACCTAACTGCCGCCGCATTCTTCCAGAAAGTGCCAGCGACCACACCACCCGCGCCTGCCACCGCGCCGCGCGCCGGCACACAAACGCCGACTTATCAGAAAAGCTCCGTCACCGTCCTCTCCGCCAAACATCAGGTGGAGAAATTCGTGGATGAGATGAAGAAACTGAACCCCGAATGGGATGGCGTCGTCGAGCCTGGCATCGACAAGGGCAAGGTTGTCGAATTGAAGTTCTGCACCATCGGTGTAACAAATGTCTCACCGGTCGCAACGTTCCTCTCTCTGGACACACTCGACTGTGCGGGACGATATAAACTGTATCCGTTCAACGCGTCAGAACGAGGACATCTGTCCGACCTTTCCGCATTGAAGGATATGAAAATCAATGTCCTTCGTTTAGGGAACAATCCTATTCGCGACCTTTCGCCGCTCCAGGGCATGAAGTTGAGAGAATTGGAGATCCCCGATACCGACGTATTGGACTTATCTCCGCTCAAGGGTATGAAGTTGACCACACTTTTGGCTGTGCGACTGAAGAACCTGAATGATTTGTCGCCATTACAGGGAATGCCCATCAGCCATCTCAAGCTAATTGCAACTTCCGTATCTGACCTTTCGCCGCTCCATGGTATGCCTCTGATTGATCTTAATATTAGTGAAACAGAGGTTCGGGACTTGTCGCCGCTCAAAGGGTCGCCTCTCGAAATAATCTACATCGGCGGGTCAAAAGTAACCGATCTTGACCCGTTGCGTGGAACGCCATTGAAAGACATTCACTGCAAATTCGTTGCTGATCGGGATGGCAAAGCCCTGCGCTCGATCAAGACCTTGATTTCGATCAACCGAGTGCCGGTGAAGGAATTTTGGAAACGGGTCGAAGCCGGGGACATTCCGAAGGCGCAGTGAGCGTTGCCGCCGCGGCGCTGGAGCCGGCAAGTCGCTGACAGGCCCGAATGGGCCGGAAGTTGAAAGCCCAGGGCGCAGCCCTGGGAAATCGTGGCAACAACATTTCACAAGCCCTGCAAGGGCGAAACACATGCTGGGTCACGCCCTTTCAGGGCTTCCGATGTTTCTTGATTCCCTTACCCGGGGCGTTGCCCCGGGCTATCCACGTACGGTCTTTCAGACCTGAAGGCGACGAAGTGAAATAGCCGTTCCCAAGACATGCGACGTCAGGAGCGCCGATTTGTATCTTGCGGTTACAGGGTTCAGTTTATCTGAGCAGCCATTGCTGTTCAATCGCAGCATT
>CAIVKH010000148.1 GCA_903906425.1 uncultured bacterium | reverse complement strand
TCGGCCCAAGCGTAACGGTAGGAATGCAGCGAGACACCCTCAATGCCAAGCCGCACGCAGAGGCGCTTGAATTCCTTGGCCCGGTGCTTTTCCAGCATCGGAGCCAGCCGGGGAAACAACAACCCCTTGGCTGGCAGCGAATGGAGAACGGCTTCAATTGCCGGACCAAAATGAATGAAGGCCGAACTGCCGGTTTTTCTGCGGGCGTAGGCAATCACCCGGTCCGACCAGTCAATGTTTTCCGCTGCCAGATTGGCGATGTCCGACTGCGAACCGCCGAGATGCCAGCAAAGTTCAAAGAAGGCCCGCCGTTCGATATTTGTGTCCAGGGCGACAATTCGCCGGTGCTCGTCGGCGGTGATGGCCCGTTTCGGCCCGTATTCAAATTTCGGCCACAGCCGTCGGGGAATAATTGGCCAGGCCAGCCAGTTCATCGCCAAACAATAGTTGTGAAGTTCGCGCAACAGGATGTTGGTGCTGACGGTGCCCTCCTTCATGCAGGTGAGCAACTGTTCCGCCTGCGTCTCGACGACGACGAGCCGACGGATCAAATCAAATGCCTGCTGTTTCGCACCCCGCTGCCAGCGTTCCTTGGTCGTTCCCTTCTTGTATTCAATGATGGCATTGAAAGCGTCTTGCCAAGTTCGCGTTGAAATGCCCGAATCCGTTCCTGCCAGATATGCCTTGGCGATTTGAAGGTTCAGTTGCGGTTGCCGCGAGGCTTCATTGCGGGCGTTGAGCAGCGTCGTGGCCTCGGCCCGATTTCGCGTGCCGGTGCTTTCCTGCTTTCGGGTTTGGGAGTCTTCGACGTAGAACATACCGCCCATTTTGCGGCGGTAGAGACGGAAACGATTTTTCATAATTTCGGATTGTTTGTCCGAAAGTTATGAAGCTGTTCGTGGCTTGGGGTGTGCCAGCCACACCAGACGGGCAGCGAATCCCGTCCCCACCCAAAATGATTCCCGGATTTTTCGCCGGATTTGCATCCGGTTTTGACTCAACTGGCACTTTCACTGGCACTCCGGCCTGTCTTTTCAGACATCCAGCCGGATGGTGACCGCGGTTTCGACCAGTATTTACCGAGTAATCAATGAGTATTGGCCAGTTGTAATTTCACTGGCACTTCCGCTGGCACTCACTTTTCTGGTCGCACCATCTCGTTGTAAAACAACGAGATAAAATTGGTGCCGGTGGTGGGACTCGAACCCACACGACGTTTTTGCCCTGCTCACCTGTCAAAATACGCTTATAATCCAACATATATGATACTATTGACACGGGCACACGTTACCCGCTATCGTTACCCCGTTATGGCAAGCATCCACAGAGAAGAAAATAAACCGAACTGGTTCTGTCACTACTACGACCCGGAAGGCTTCCGGCGCAAGCGCAGCACCGGAACGGAGAACGCCAAAATCGCCCGCACGATCTGCGTCAACGTCGAGCGTGCCGCCGCCCTGACACGGCAAGGCAAGCTGTCGAACGAAAAGGCGCTGAAGCTCGTGCGAGAGACGTGTGACGCCATCGCCGAGACGCACGGCAAGCTGGCGGCAAACCGTGCCGAAGCCGTTTTGAAGCCGGCCGTCGAGGAATTTATCCGCATTGCTGGCGGTGAGTTCACCAGCTACACCGTGCGGGGCTGGCTGGAGGCGTGGATTGCCGGGCGCACGGACGCGAGCAAGGCGACGGTGATCGAATACCGGCG
>CAIVKH010000147.1 GCA_903906425.1 uncultured bacterium | reverse complement strand
GTTTGATTCTGAATCGGAAAGATATTCCACACTGGATTGTCAGAGAAGACAACCGGGCTGTCATCAATCATCCCAACGAGTCTTATGAAACCAGGATCGGAATTCCGAGCAACTACAAAATGCTTAATTTCACTATCCTTCTTTATAGATTGCATCCTTTCTGCCCGATAATCTATGTTTGTAGGCATTGCTATTGACAGCGTATGATTCGTGAAACCTTGGAATGACAGCCAGCGGCCTGAATAGACAGATGAGCCGTCGGAATATGAATAAGCCGGCCATTTGAACTCGCCTTCGTTTATCTGATACTCGTGGTTTAGAACAATCGGAACGATGAACGCCACGTTGCCATTGTACCAAAAACCGGATTGCCCCCGGTATGTTATGTTGCTGGGATTTACCTGCGTTCCAGGCGCACGGCCATAATCGAGATTGAGGAACTGGAAAATGACCGTCTGCGTCTCTTGCGTTGCGGATACCTTCGCAAACATGAGGTTGTCCGCGTACTTGTTCTCGGATGCTGATTCATAAGGGCCGCCGTAAGTATTGTACGAACTTCTTACGACAGAGACGCCGACTGTCACAGCGCTCGGTGCTTGAAATTCAGGCCACGAATCAGATGATGAACCATTGCTGGTAATATCATCCTCTGTGTATTCACCCAGTTCGGGGTCATAATAAGGTTGGGTTGTATTTACGCTCGTATCGGCTTCCATGGAATCAAATTCATTTGCCACCGAATCCCAATGCTGCAAAATTTCAAATGTCG
Source organism: uncultured bacterium (assembly GCA_903906425.1). Lineage (GTDB taxonomy): Bacteria > Verrucomicrobiota > Kiritimatiellia > CAIVKH01 > CAIVKH01 > CAIVKH01. The sequence goes on along the minus strand of CAIVKH010000147.1, from coordinate 6,113 downwards.
AATCGTGGCGGTCAACAAAAGGAGGGAGATATGGGTCAGGTGGCGGCCCATCAACATAGCCACCGTGCGAATGAAGATGACTTATATTTTCGTTTTTAAGATAACTGTTCCATTGCCTGATTTGATATCTTGGAAGTGTTTCTGGATCGCAATGATAAACACGGCCGTTCGCGATGGCCGTGCCCCTAATTGCGGTCATGTCGTTAGGTGACAATGGAACAGGGGCTTGCGTCTGGAATTGAACAACGCCGGCGTTCTCGGTGACATCGCACAATATTCCATGCACACGGATGACGGCATCTGTGAATCGAGCATCGGCGACACCTTGTACAACGACGCCCGTGTCATTGATGGTTTGATAGGGCAAAGGATTGGTGATCGAGAAAATGAAACCGTCGTCGCGGAATACTGTGCGTTGCACCATGCCAGTATTGCCGGCCGCATCCACGGCAGTAACTGTGAGAAGGTTCGTACCCGACGCCAGCGGGACACGAAACCAAAGTTGAGTGCCCTGTTGAACAATATCGGCCGTCAGAGAATCCCCGTTTGTCGTCGTTACAGAGCAATTCAAGAGCGCTGTTTCATCGTCGCAGGTGCCTTGCACGTAGAGCGTGTCATTCGATGGCAGAGTCGTCGTTTGCAGTTCGTTCGTCTGTCCGTTGGAAATTTCCGCATCAAAAGGCAGTTCGAGCATGACGTTGGGCGCGGTCACATCGCCCGTACAGTCCTGCACGACATGAAGAATCTGCGTCGCGCAATTTCCGGCAGAATCCTCGGCCATCACCGTGATGATGTTCGTGCCCGGAGTCAAATAGACGGGATGATAAAAGAATGCTCCGTTGTCCATGCCGTCGGCCCAATTGTCATTTATATGAACCGCAACGGCACTAACGTTGTCGGTCACCGTTCCCCGCACCCAAATCCATCTGGCGTTTGTCACCGTGCCGTCAACAATATTTGTCACATTGAGCGATGGCGGCACCGTGTCGAGCACCATCCCCACCGCAATGGCACGGCTGGAATTGGTCCCGCGCCGCAATTGGGCATAGACGGCCCGGAAGCCATTGGAAGCATTGGTAAGTTGATATGATATGTTCGTGCCCGCGGCGTTCGTTATCACGAAGGTCTTCGGGTCAGTGTCACCAATGCAGATACTATCGGTGACCAACGGGTCAAACATCAGGCTCAAGTTCGTCGTGTTGACAAAGAAGTTCCCGTCATTGATACGGAAGATGAGGGGCGGCGAACTTGAAGCATCGGTCGGGTCGGTTCCATGGGCCAGTTCATAGGAGTCGCTGAACCAATCATGGTCGGAATCCGCATTGAACGGATTTGTGCCCAGTTGCTCTTCCTCGACATTGGTCAATCCATCTCCATCCGGGTCATCATCGGGATTCAAGTAAAATCCAGGATTGATGCCATACTTCCATTTCCAATAGTCCGAAAAACTATCCCCGCTTGTCGAATATGCATTCGGATTTGACGAATACTGGCGAAACTCCACACCGTCGGATAGACCGTCGCCATCACTGTCCCAGTTGTATGGATCAGTGTGAGTTATCAATTGCTCTATTATGTCGGGAATGCCATCGCCGTCGCTGTCCATCATATCTGAAAGCAGAAAGAAGTTGATGTCATTTGTGATCGTATAAGACCACCTCACAGGGTCATTACCATGAGGCAATGACGCCAAGAACTGCCAGTTCCCCACCGAAAGATCGGGACATCCAAATACTCCAAAATTCGTCACGCAGGCAGGCCCATGCAAATACATGACCGTCGGAGCTGAACCCTGAATTCCGACAACGGCAATATCATTCGAGTACAAGTTCAAAATGGAAACAGGATTGCCATTTGTGTCTGATGAATTGCCAACAGAATTTGTGAGATTGGCAAGATACGCCATCTCATCGTTGGTTGAAATCAACGCAAGTGAGACCTGAATTCTGCTTGGGCTTCTGGTGGCAATCCACTGCGCGGCATTTGTCGGGTCGCTGGCAATGTAATCCGGCATCGCGCCATACATATTTGCGATCCATGCCAAGTCCCACCCCTGCAAGTATTCAATTTCTTTGACACTGTCACCTTTGGCATTGAGCCAGTAGAAACGGCATTGATAGAAATTCGTCTGAATGACCGTCAGCGGATACTCGCAAATTCCTCCATTGGTCACGCCAACGAGCCCGCCTGAAATGTCGCCCGGCATCATCTTATAGGCAACTGCTCCTAAATCTATGACCTGCTTCGCATTTCCCGGCGGCAAGATCATGGGGATCGGGCCGCACCAAGAATTGCTCATTATGATTCCCTGCAATCCGGCGGAATCGAGAAACTCAGAAATCTGACGTGGGCAACAGCGGTCTGGAAAGAATGCGAGATTTAGAGCAAGAAGCGCGCAGATGGTCGAAACACTGTTTCTCAATTTCTTTTGCATGATGATCTCCTTTCAATCATCCGCCCCCCTCTATCTAATGAAAGAGGCGCGGACATCTTTTGTTTGTCGTGCCTCACCAATGGGACCGCGAAGCCCCGTCACGAAACACGAGACAGAAGAGCCGCGCCCGGCTGGGCGCGTTCTTGCACGTCTCGCTTCGTGACTTAAAATTCGCGGTTTTTTGGTGAAGCGATCTGCGCGTAAACGCAGAAATCTATGTAATTTTTCTACCGATGCTTTTCCTCAATTCAATTTCTCGTTTCGGACTTTTCAGAGCTTCTACCCTACCCGTTGTAGGGCTGTGATTCGGGGATTCCAAATGCGCGGCGAATTGCCGCGTTTTCGGGGTCGGAGTAAACGAAGGCGGAATTGGCAGCGAGTTTGATTTCGCGGGCGCGGGCGTTGATGCTGGCGACGAGTTTTCTGAATGCGGCCATCGCGTCGGCAACTTTCTTTTCGGCGGCGTGCTGGTCGTCGTCGGCTTTGATCCACGCGGCGAGCAGTGTGGCATCGGCGGTGAGAACGGCGGGCGCGATGCCGGGGAGGTCATCGGTCGCTGCCTGATCGAGCATGGTCTGCGCGTCAATTTCGAACTGTTCGCGGACGTCGCCAAAATTCTTTTTGCCGATGAAATACAGCGGCAGCTTTTCGGGCTGGCTGTCGGCGAATTTGCGTTTGACGGCTCCCTGAATTTTGCGGAGCGCGGCCATGAGGTCGTCTTTTGCGGCTGCCTCGGCGGCGGTCTGTAGCTGCTTGTCGGCATCGAGTTTCACGATGGCGGGGGCGCTGATTTTTTCCGCGGTGTTGGTGTCGTCGAAAAGTGCCGGCGCGAGGGCGGGGTCGAGATTCTCAGCGGCGAGCGCGGCGGCATAGGCCGGATTCTGGGCGGTCTGCGCGGTGCTGCGCGCGGCTTTGATGTCGGCGAGATCCTGCTGGCTGACGAGATTTCGGGTTCGCGGCGGCGGTGTTGGAGCGGGCACGGGAGCGGGCGTTGGGTCAGACATATTTTTTCCTTTCCAATTTTTTATGCTGGCAAAAACAAAAACGACTGAATCTGTAAACGAATTTAGGCGGCGGTTTTTCGGTTGCAAGGGAAAAGATTCTTCGGCGTAAACAATTCGCGGGCCGGAAAAAGAATCCACAGGGGGACATCGATGATTACCGATTGGATTTGGGCGGCGGATTCTTTTTGCGGCTGTTTGAGCTTGTCGGCGGGATGCCGACAAGGGCGGGCTGGAAGCCCGCGCTCCCCGGAATTTGAGGCAAAACGGGGGTTTGGCCTGTCGAAAGCCGTTTCAGGGCATTTCCCATGAAAAATAAGGTGTTTCTCCAAAAAGTTAGCGCATTCCTCCGGAAATTTAGCGCATTCCTCCGCACCGGTTGCGTGTTCATCGTCTGGCGTAGTTCGGTACTCTTTTCGCCCAGCGCGTTCGCCCATTCTCGTTTGAGATTCCTCTTGCGGCGTTGGGCATTTCTCCGGCGGCGCAGCTTCGTCGTCCCGAGTTCGTGCGGTTCTGTCACGATGTTTTTTTTCGCGGCTAAATATTTTTTGAATTCACACGACAACGACCGAATCACAGTTTCCAACGGTTGAAAATTTTGAATTTGTTTTTTTCAATCATTGGAAACTTCCGCAACCGCAGTTGCCAATCATTGGAAGTTTTCCCGGTCGTTCTTTTCCAATCATTGGAAATTTCCGCAACCGTATTTTCCAATGATTGGAAGCTTCGGTCATTTCTCCGCCATCAGCCGCACCGGACCGAGCAGGCCGGACGGCAGCGGCTGCTGGTTGGGTTTGATCTTCACATTCGTCTGCGTGAATTTCACCGCCGGGTTCTTCGTCTGCTCGTACCAGACGCGATTGAACCAGGTGTTGACGACTTCGACTTCAAGTTCGTTCTCGCCGGATTTCAGCGCGCCGGCCGCGTTGACGCGGAATGGCGGCGACCAGAGGATGCCGAGATCTTTCCCGTTCAATTTCACCTGCGCGATATTCATCACATCGCCGAGGTCGAGAAGGATCTGAGATTTGAGATCTGTAATTTGAGACGGGACGTCGAACTTCGTGCGGTAGGTTGCCGTGCCGGAATAATTGCGGATGCCTTCGTCGGAATTCTCCGTCCAGCTTTCGAGGGTTTCGAATTTCGCCTTTGCCGGGCCGCCCCATTTCGGATCGAATGCGACCTGCCACGGGCCGGCAATTTCTTGGACGGGCGACAGCGCGGGGAAATTTTCTTTCGCCGTCGCGGCGGCGGCCGGCTTACGAAAGATGACGAACATCGAACCGTACGGCGCAAAAGTGACAGGCAAAATGGTGCGGCCATCTTTTTCGGTGAATGCAGCGGCATCGCGGACTTCGGAGCTGACCGGGTCCCACAGTTCGGGTTGTTTGCCGGCGACACGAAACGCGATTTCGATTTTTTCTTCGCGGTTCGTCTGGTTGCAGACGAAATAAATATCTGCGTCATCGGTCGCGCGGTGTACGCCGTCGAATTTCGAATCCTCTTTACCGTTCAGGAACTCGATGTCGGGCAGCACGCCGTTCGACGCGAGAAAATCGCGGACGAAACTTGGCGCAGCGTCGTCTGGCGGCGCAATAATTCCTTTCCATTGCGGCACGCCTTCGGAACCCCAGATTTGCTGGGCGTGTAACCGAACCGCAAAATCTCCCAGCGGCCGGCCGGAACTTCCCACGTGAGCTTTCCGTCAGCATCGATCTTCCCGGTCAGATCCACGACCTGGTTTGTCTGCGCCGCCGGTTCGCCCGGCTCCGCAGGATTGTCATCCAGCAGCGGCGAACCGTCCGGCGCATTGCCGCCGAATTCGTCATAGCCGGCCTTGATGCGGAACTGGCGGATCGGTTTTGCCGCGCGCTGAATTGCAATTTGTTTTCCATCCGCGCCGAGAATCCGCAGGTCAATCAACTGCACATTGCGGGGCTTGTCCGGCGAGTGCGGGTCATAGGCGTCCGTGATGTTGAGGCGGAAGACGCGCCCGGTCACGGTGCCGAACTTCGCGATGGTTTCATCCTTGCTCGGCTTCGGCTCCATGCTTGCGAGCGTCTGAAATTCTTCGTCGCCGGTTTGCATGGTGAACGCGCACGTCTTCGGCCCGTAGCCGGGGCGCCCGAACAAGGCGATGCCGCCCACGGCGACGTCGCACCCGAAATCAATTTGCACCCATTCAATATGGTTCGTCGCCGGCCCTTCGCCCTCGTTCTCGCCTTTCGAAACCCAGAATGTCTCCCGGTCGCCATCGACGGCGGTTTCGACGGGATGCCCCGGTTGTTGCGAACTGGCGCTGATCGCGGAATACGAGCCGTTCATCGGAATCGCCACCACCGCGATATCGCGATACCAGGAATCCGCAGTCTTCGGTTTGGGCAGCGCCTTCTCGAAATGCGACGGCCCATCCGCGCGCGCCGTCGAGAAAACCAGATGCTTCGTAGCCAGGTCCGGCGTCACCGTCGGCCCGCCGAGATTCCATCCGCTCTGGATATTCAGCGCGATCTTCAGCCCGAGGCGATCGGCCTCGCGCAGCGTGTGCATGAACAGCTCGCGCCACTCCGGACTGCCGAACATCGGCCCCGGCGGCACCTGATTGTTGTGATCTTGCGAAGAGCCATCGGCATCGAAGATCAGGCCGCCACCCATGCCCTGCGCCTTCATCGCCTCCAGGT
>CAIVKH010000146.1 GCA_903906425.1 uncultured bacterium | reverse complement strand
TCCGGCGGCAGGTAAATGGGACATATTGGCGAGCACTGTCGGCTATATGTCCTACCAACTTGGCTACGGCCCCGACTTGGCAGTCTCCGCAGATTACGATGGTGATGGCAAGGCTGATTTTGCCCTTTTCGAACCGCCGACCGGCAACTGGTTCTTCAAGCAGAGTTCAGACGGCGCGTTTGTCCTGAAGAATTGGGGATACTACCTGTCCATTCCCGTCCCCGCAGATTTCGACGGAGACGGAAAGGCGGACATTGCTGTCTATGACCCGCCGACGGGCATGTGGTACATCATGAAGAGCACTGGCGGGATGATCCAGCAGCAGTGGGGCTGGAGTCAGGCGATTCCCGTACCTGCCGATTACGACGGCGACGGAAAGGCTGACATCGCCACATATTGTCCAGCAAACGGCCAGTGGAACATTCTTCAAAGCAGCAACGGCCAGCTTTTTCAAGTCAACTGGGGCTGGTCACAGGCTATGCCGGTTCCGGCGGATTACGATGGCGACGGCAAAGCCGACATCGCCACCTACGTCCCGGGAGCTGGCCAGTGGTTGATCCGGCGCAGCAGCGACGGCGGACTTATACAGCAGAACTGGGGCTGGTCACTGGCCGCGCCGGTTCCCGGCGATTACGACGGCGACGGCAAGGCGGACTTTGCGACCTACTGTGCGCAGGCGGGACTCTGGTACATCCTGAAGAGCAGCGGCGGCATGATTTCGCAAAACTGGGGCTGGAGCCAGGCCGTCCCAACAACTCCGCAATTCCAGATCAACCGGAAGTATTTCCCGACGCCGTGAATGGCGACGCTGCCTGCGCGTGATCAGGCTATAGTTATGGAGGCGGGGCATCTTGCCCCGCCATGGGCAGCGCTGATGGGGCAGGATGCCCCATCTCCATAAAGAACCGGTTCCTGCGCTTGCGGGTGATGCGGCCATGAGGATGGAGTGACGACGTCCCGTCGTCATCGACGGCAAGATGCCGCCGCTCCTGTCACGATCGCATCGCCAGCCGAGACCAGCCACGCACGCTGTTGATCAGGTAGCCCGCATTCGCGCGCATCAAATCGTGAGGCGACAGAACCGCCTCGCGAATCGCACCGCGCGCGATCAGATGCGCGCGAAAGATTCCCGGCAGCAATCCGCAGTCGGGCGGCGGCGTCAGAAGTTCATCGCCGATTTGCAGCACGATGTTGCCGATTGTTCCCTCGGTCAGTTCGCCGCGCTCGTTCACCAGCAGGACTTCTTCGACGCCCGGACACGCAGCCTTCGCACGCTCATAAGCGACGCGATGCGTCGTCTTGTGAAAAAGAAAAACATCGTTCGAATCCACCGGCACATTCGAAATCGCCGCACGGATGAACGGAATCGCTGGCGTCGGCCGGTCCTGGAAAAATCCCGGCAACGCCGTCGGTGTAGTCTCGACGCTGGCCTCGCCTCTTTCATTGACGAGTAATCGCACCCGCAATCCTTTTGTGCCTCCCGCGCCTTTTGCGGTTTCCTCCAGCAGCGTTCTCGTTGCGATTTCGTCGAAATGAAACCCGAAGTATCGCGCCGATGCCGCGAGCCGCGCGAGATGCCCGTCCAGAAATTTCCAATCATTGGAAAAGTCGAAGCGCAGAGTTTCCAATAATTGGAAATCCGGTCGCGGTTCGGCGTGCAGGATCGCGGTCTTCGCCAAACATTCCGCGTACTCGCTCTTCGCGTCCGAATCCCAGACGATGCCGCTGCCGGTTCCGAATGTCGCGATGCTCGTTCGCTTGTCAATTTGCACCGTCCGGATCGCGACACTGAATCGCGCGCGGCGGCTCGGCCCGATGAGGCCGATGGCGCCGCAATAAACGCCGCGCGGTTCGGGTTCGAGCGCGGCGATGATTTTTGAAGTCTGGACTTTCGGCGCACCGGTGATGGATGCCGATGGAAACAGCGCGCGGAAGATTTCGACGACTGATGCGTTTGTCTTCGCCTCAACGGTCGAAGTCATTTGAAGAATTGTCGGATAACGTTCGATGTCGAACAGGCTCGCCGTGCGAACGGTGCCCGTTTCGGCGATGCGACCGAGATCGTTGCGGACCATGTCCACGATCATCAGATTCTCCGCGCGGTTCTTTTCGGAGCGATGAAGTTCATCGACGCGCGCGTCGTCCTCCGCGCTCCACCGCCCGCGCGCTGCCGTCCCCTTCATCGGCTTGCACCGGATCGTCTCGCCATCGAGTTCGAAGAATAGTTCCGGCGATGCCGAGCAGATCGCGAAATCATCGGTTTCGATGAACGCCGCATAATTTCCGCGCTGCGTTTCCGCAAGCCGCGCAAAAAATGTCATCGCTTCGCCGTCAAATTTCGCCGTGAGCGGAAACGTGAAATTGACCTGATATGTTTCACCGCGCGCAATGGCCTCGTGAATCGCAGCGATTTTTTCGGCGTAGATTCTTTCGTTGAGCGACGTGTTCCACGTTTGTAGTGCCGGCTTCAGCCGGTCGTAGCCGGAAGAGCCGCCTGAAGGCGGGACTACGAACGGCGATGCTGCGTCGAATATTGCAAACCATGCGAGCGACAGGGCCGATGCAGGGTTTGTCGCGAGCGCCGGATCGAACGCATTTGCAGATTCGTAGGAGACGAAGCCTGCGACGAATTTTCCGTCAAGCGCCGCAGATTCAACTTCGCGCAAAACGGGCAGGACTTCACCGGCAGAATTCGCGCGTAGTTCGCGCTGGAAATTTGATAGCCGAATCCAGCCGGATTCGGAACGCAAAACGACGACGGGTTCCGATGCGCTCACAACTTAAAAGTTTTCGGCAGCAGTTCGCCGAGCGTCGTTTCTTCGTAGCTGGCCAGCTTCGAAATCGGCGCGATAAGTATTTCTGTTTCGGGGCCGCAGAATTCGGCAAGAACCTGCCGGCATGCGCCGCAGGGATACGGTGGCTTGTCGCCACTCGCGACGATGGCAACAGCGATGAATTTCTTCCAGCCGCTCGCGACGGCGGTGAACACGGCCGCGCGCTCCGCACAAATGGTGAGGCCGTAGCTGGCGTTTTCGACATTACAGCCGATGAATGTGCGTTGATCGTCGGTGAGCAGGGCCGCGCCGACTTGAAATCTCGAGTAGGGCGCGTGTGCATTTTTTGCGGCGAGCGCGGCGGCGCGCAGCAGTTTCATCGCTTCAGTTTTTTTCATGGGCAAGTTCTTTCCAGATGTTCGCGATGACCGCGGTCATTGATGGCATGGCCAGCCTGGTCGCCTCGGTGACTTCCTCGTGGCTAAGCGGCGTCGGGCTGATTCCCGCGGCAAGATTCGTGATGCAAGAGATCGCGCCGACGCGGATGCCGGCGGCGCTCAGCAAGATCGCCTCGGGTACCGTGGACATTCCGATCGCGTCCGCTCCGAGCGTTTTGAACATGCGGATTTCCGCGGGCGTTTCGTAGCACGGGCCGGAGCCGGCAAGATAAACGCCCTCGGCCATCGGCACGCGTGCGGTCGCGCCGGCGCGATGAAGAAGATGGCGAAGATCCGAAGCATAAACGTGCGACTGATCCGGGAAGCGCGTGCCCCACGTTGAGTCGTGCGGGCCGATAAGTGGATTCGAGCCGATGAAATTGATGTGATCGCGCACGATCATCAGCATGCCGGGCTTGAGATCGGGGCGGATTCCACCGGCGGCGTTGGTGAGGATTACAGTCCGCACGTCGAACGATTCGAGAATGAACGGTGGAATCGCAACAGGCGTCCAGCCTTCGCCTTCGTAAAAATGGCGCCGGCCCTGAAAGATGAGCGTCTGGGTGCCGCCATTGGATTCGGCCCACAATAATTTTCCCGCATGGCCGGTGACAGCGGTCTTGCCCATGTTCGGAATTTTGTCATACGGCAGTTCCCCGAGCACGTTGAATCCAATGACGACATCGCCCCAACCCGAACCGAGAATCAGCCCGCATTGCGGCCGGGCGTTCGGAAATGCTGTGTGAACTGCATCGGCCGCGGCATCGAGCTTGACGGCGTTGATCATGTGATCGTCTCCAGAATCAGCGGCGACAGCTTTGCCGGCGAATCGCCGACGGTGACGGCTCCTTCAAGAAGTTGTAGAGCCTCGGCCAGGCGCGTGGAATTGTTCGCGTGAACGATCATGATCGGTTGGTCGTGTTCCACTTGCTCGCCGATCTTCACGATGCCCGAAATTCCGACTGCGGGATCAACGTGATCATCCGTTTTTGCGCGACCGCCGCCGAGCACGACTACCGCACGGCCCATCGCTTCGGCGTTCACGTCAGCGACGAATCCGCTTCGTGCAGCCGTCACCGCGTGTTTGGTACTCGCCTGCGGCAGCAGAGCCGGATGATCAATCGCAGCAATTTCGCCACCGTGAAGCGAAACCATTTCGCGGAACTTCGCGAAGGCTGTTCCATCCTGTAATTTTTTTCGGCATTCCTGATCGGCCTTTTCGGCATCAGCTTCTGGATTTGCCAATGAAATCATTTGAACGGCGAAGGCGACGGTGAGATCGGTCAGATCCTTCGGGCCGCGGCCCATCAGCGTTTCAATTGATTCGACGACTTCGAGCGCATTGCCGGCCGTGCGTCCGAGCGGCTGGTTCATGTCGGTCAACAGTGCGGCCATGCCTTTGCCCATTTCGCGGCCGACGTTGACCATGCTCATCGCGAGCGATCGGGCGTCATCGCGATTCTTCATAAACGCAGCCCGCCCGCATTTGACGTCGAGGATGAGCGAATCAATTCCTTCAGCGAGTTTCTTGCACATAATGCTCGCGGTGATCAGCGCGATGGACGGGACAGTTCCGGTGACATCGCGAAGCGCATAAAGTTTTTTGTCGGCGGGCGCAAGGCGAGCGGTCTGGCCGATGATCGAGCAACCGCACTTTTCGATGACCGACAAAAATTCTTTTTCGGAAAGATCGGTGCGATAGCCGGGGATGGATTCGAGTTTGTCGAGCGTGCCGCCGGTGATGCCGAGGCCGCGGCCGGAAATCATCGGCACGGCGATGTCGAAGCAGGCTGCGAGCGGTGCGAGGATGAGCGAAACTTTGTCGCCGATTCCGCCAGTGGAATGTTTGTCCACTTTCGGTTTCTTGATCGTGGACGTGTCAACGAGATCGCCGGAACGCATCATCGCGTCGGTGAGAATTGCGATTTCGCGCGGGGTCATGCCGCGCAGAAAAATCGCCATGGCCATTGCGGCCATCTGGTAGTCAGGAATTTCGTCGCGCGCGTAGCCGTTGATAAACCAGCGGATGTCTTCTTCGGACAACTCGTGCCCGTCGCGCTTCTTCTCGATGATCCACTGCGGAAACATGGCCGGAGAATAGCCGTTCAAGGAGTGGAGTCAAAGTCGCGATGAAAGTGGCCGCAGAAAGACACGCCGTACCGGGGGGTCATCTGGCAAACGCTTCGCGGAAGAAAATCTTCATGTCATTCCACGATTTTTCGTCAGCATCCTTGTTGTAGGCGATGGGCATCTTGAATTGTTGGGCGTACTTGTCGGCATCGGGATTGGTGAAACTGTGGGTGGCGTCCTTGTAGGTGATGATTTTGAATTTCGCCTGCGCGTCGGTCATTTCGTTTTCGAATTCCTTCACGCTGTCCGCGGGAATGAACGAGTCGGCCCCGCCCGTGCAGACGAGGATATGCGCCTTGACCGCGCCCGGCTTTGCCTTTTCCGCGGTCGCGAGGCTGCCGTGAAACGAGACGACGCCGGCGAGGTCTTCGCCGATGCGCGCCATGTGCAAAACCACGCCGCCGCCGAAGCAGTATCCTACCGCGCCGATTTTATTCGTGTCGGTCTGCGGCTGCTGCTTGAGGAATTCCTCCGCGGCGCGGAATCGCGCCTCGCCGACGGGAAGATTCTTCATCACCTCGGCGGAAAATTTCTTTGCGTCGTCGGGATGCGCGGCGGTCTTGCCGTCGCCGTACATGTCAACGGCCAGCGCGATGTAGCCGAGTTGCGCGAGCATCCGCGCGCGTTCGCGGGAATATTCGTTGTAGCCCCACCACTCGTGGACGACGAGCACGCCCGGCCGTTTCGCGTCGTTGCTGTCGTCGTAGGCCAGATAGCCTTTGAGTGCCGTGTCCCCCGACTTGTACTCGACTTCTTTGCCGCGTATTGCGGCGTGCGCCGGCGCAAACAAACCAACCAACAATGCGAGCATCAGAACCGTCTTCATCATCGTTCTCCCCGTCTGTCTTGTGCCAAAGATAGTGCGATGCCGGAAGATTTCCAATCCAACTCGAACGAGAAATTCGCGACGCGCTGCGATCGCTTCGGACGCACGATGAGCGATTGACGGCGCGGGCGAATCGCGTCTAATAACGGCATGAACCGAACACTTTCGAGCATCTTTGCGCGGCGCAGCGTTCGCAGTTACACGGGGGAGCCTGTGCCGGATGAAATTGTCTACGATCTTTTGGAGGCGGCGATGGCCGCGCCGTCGGCGGCCGGGAAGGACCCGTGGCACTTCATCGTGGTCCGCGATCCCGACATGCTTCAAAAAATCGCGGAGGGTCTGCCGCACGGAAAATTTGTCACCGAGGCGGGGCTTTGCATCGTCGTCTGCGGCGACGTCGAGCGGGCGCATGGCCGCGAGCTTTCGTATCTGATCCAGGATTGCAGCGCGGCGATCGAAAATCTCCTGCTGGCGGCGTCAATGCTCGGCCTCGGTTCGTGTTGGCTCGGCGTGCATCCGCGCGAAGAGCGCGTGCAATTTTTGCGAACACTCTTCGAACTTCCGCCGAACATTCTGCCAATCTCCGGCATCGCGGTGGGCTGGCCGTCGCAGCACGTCCCGCCGCGCACGCGATACAGGCAGGATGCGGTACATTTCGAAAAATGGCTGGCGCAGCAGGCTCCTGCGAAGAACGAAATCTAGCGGACGTCGCGATCATGTGGAATGAGCGCTACAGCAGTCCGGGTTACGCGTATGGCACCGAACCGAACGATTTTCTCGCCAGCGTCGCGAGCCGCATTCCGCGCGGTCGGGTGTTGAGTCTGGGTGAAGGCGAGGGCCGCAACGGAGTCTTTCTTGCGCGCCTGGGCTGCGATGTCGTTGCTGTTGATTCATCCGACGTCGGGCTTCAAAAGGCGCGGGCGCGGGCGGCAGATGCAGCCGTGAAACTGACGACCATCGTGGCCGATCTTCGCAACTTCGTCATCGAGCCGGGGCAGTGGGACGCTGTCATTTCGATCTTCTGCCATCTTCCGTCGGAGTTGCGATCTGCCGTGCACCGGGCCGTCGTGAACGGTCTCAAGCCAGGCGGCGTTTTTGTTTTGGAAGCCTACACGCCAGCGCAGCCGAAATTCGGCACAGGCGGTCCGTCCGACCCGGGCATGCTCGTATCGCTCGATCAACTCCGGCGCGAACTTGACGGATTATTTTTCGAGCGCGCCGTGGAAATCGAACGGCCGGTTGTCGAAGGCCGATTTCACACGGGCATGGCCTCGGTCGTCCAGGTTTTCGCGATCAAGAAACCGTAGCCGCAGTTCGCATTCGAACGCGGGCGCCCGAAAATTTCCAATCATTGGAAGTTTGCGCGCCGGCATTTTCCAATGATTGGAAGCGCCGCAGGGCTGCTTTGAAATTGTTGTAACTTTTCTGTGGTAAATGGATTTTGCGGATATAAACTTCCGCGCATTGAATTTCATCGGGGGATCTCACGGGGGCCTGCCTCGCGAGATTTTGAAATTCATCGGGGGAAAAAGGCGCGTGAATAAATGTCTGTGTCGTCAAAATCGGATGGAATGGCCGCTGCTGCTCCCGGCAACGCGGTCGGTGGCGTGTTCTCCGCTGAAGCGCCCGCGGT
>CAIVKH010000145.1 GCA_903906425.1 uncultured bacterium | reverse complement strand
GAACTCAATACTCGCGCACGAAAACGATTCGGATTCCTTCATCCGACCGACATGGTGCGGCTCGTTCTTTTGCGGCACGCTTCACGCGGCGCACCGCCCATTGAAAAGTGAATTCGCCTCATTGGAATTATTGATCCCCTAATTTTCCAACGCGGAACGTTCTCCTGCCTCATTGCATGAGCCTCTGAATATGCGCGGCGCAGCCGGCCAACGCCCGGCAATTGGAGACGTGTAGTGGGTGAGTTCGTTTGTGCCGAAGCTTAGGAAATCCGGAGACGGGTTCATATCTTGGGTCGAAAACGCGGCGGTCGGTGGTTCAATCATGGCCCCAGCGGCTCAGCGAAATTCCCTGGTGGATTGAATCGTGATCATCTTCTTGCTGGACTCCAGGCCTTGCGCCGACTTGGTACCCTTGCATCCGGTCATGTCCGCCCCGGTCAATATGACTCCGGTGAGATTCGCCCTGGTCAGATCGGCATTGTTCAACTTGGCATTTGACAAGTTGGCCCCCGTCAAATCCGCATCGGTCAGATCGGCCCCGGTCAGGTTCGCCCCGACAAGCATCGCCATTTGAAGACTGGCACCACGCAGCGTGCATCCCGTCAGGAAGGCACCAGTGAAGTCGGCGCCCTGCAACCGTGCTCCACGCAAATCGGCTTCTGTGAGATGGGCCTTGTGCAATCTGGCCTGACGAAGATCGGCTTCCGCGAGAACTACCTTCACCAGTCTGGCCTCGTGCAAATGTGCATCGGTCAAATTCGCCCCGCCCATATCCGCCTCGGTCAGGTTGGCCTTGCGTAATTTCGCCTCTCGCAATTCCGCATCGGTCAATTTTGCGGACGACAAATCCGCCCCAGTCAGGTTCGTGCCATTCAGGATTGCATTCCGCAAATTGGCCCCGGCCAGATTTGTGCCCCTCAGATCAGCCTCGCGCAGATCGGCCTCGCGGAGATTGGCTCCTTTCAAATCGGCCTCTGAAAGATTGGCCTTCATCAGGTCTGCCTGCTGCATCCGGGCTTTGTGTAAATCTGTTCCGGACAGGTCCGCCTTCGCCAGCTTGGTGTCACTCAAGTCGGCGCGCCTTCCCTGCTGTTCGCCGCTACTCGTCCAGAGAATGTGCTGCCTGATGACTTCCCTCAATTGTTCGTCCGATATTGTTTTCATTCCTTGCCTCCATTTCACATGACAATCCACACAAGAGCGAAATCTCCCACCTCGTTCCTATCGCCAGACCCCAACGGATATGTTGAACGCCTCTCATGGACTCACGCAGACATTTCTGACCTCGTGAAATATTACCACGCTGGCATGATTATAGTGGAATTCTTGCGCACGACGAGTGCGTTCAGCCCTGTCCGATGAAATCACGAAACCATCAGGCTGCAGTCGATTCGTCCCGCCGGGTGATGGGCAAAAAACTGTCGCCCTGAATGAGCATGTTGTCGGCGACGGGATCACAACAGGAAGGAGAACATTCGGGACGGGCGTGACGGTTTTCTGCCACAAGCACGTTTTAGATGCTGCTCTGTATCCCAGTCCCAACAATCGTCGGCACCCGCGGAAAAAGTCAGACGGCACCCTGCGTTGTATTCGCGTGTCGCGGGTTCGGTCGTGACAATGAACTTCGGAAGCCTGTCGCAAATCTTGCCGGGCATGCAGACATCGAGGTGATAATCGCAAACAGAAACCGCTGTGCAGAAAAGCAGCGCCGAGAGCATGCGATCTCTTCGTGTGTCGCCATCGAGAAATGGCACGGCACATTAAATGTAATCGTAGCAGTGAGACGTTTCTTTCTTGCCGACAAATTGGAGCTCGATTGGTTCATTGCGCGCGGCCCCGGTCATTTCCAATGACTGGAAATTTCAATCGCGAACATTTCCAATGATTGGAAATCAAACGCTCAAGCAACGGCGGAGATTTTGATCACGTTACCCTCGCGGACGGGCACGATGGAGAAATATTTCTGTCCTCCTTTTGTCCCGATAGTCCTTTGTAGCGGCGCTGAGTCATTCGGGAAGAACTATCCATCATTTCTGCAAGGTCACCTTCGTGCGCATGCACGGCCATGTGGTAAGCTCTGAATGAATCCCTCAACACATCCTGCGGCCAAGATTGTGGCAACGGTTGCGACCGGCCAGAAATGCGGCTCTTCACGATTGAGTTCTTTCGCTTTGATGTCCGCAACCGGATTGAAGTCCGCCCATTTCCTGCTGGCCGCAGCCGCAAACGCACCCGACAAGAGGCCTGAAGTTCAACCCTGCTACCCTCCGCCAGCCTCAAAGCCGCTTCGAAAACCACTCCCGGCTCGTGCGAATCAAATCATCAATCCACGCGAGAGAACTGTAGCAGTGATCCGCGCCGGCAATCTTGTGAAGCGAGACATCGCGACCGACGGCAGTCAGCGCACCGATGGCCGCAAGCGTGTGTTCGACCGGCACCGTCACGTCGGCGTCACCGTGGACGATCAACACCGGAAATTTTGCGTGAAGCAAGGCGGAGACAGGTTCGGCGGCCATCATCTCGGCGATGAACCGGCGGCCCACAGCCCAGCCGCCGAGATCGGCAATCCCGTGTTCGCCCAACTGCGCTTGCGCCACAGCCGAAGTGCGCAGAGCGACCAATTGCCGCGGATTTGTGACCGGGCACCAGAGCACCGACGTGCGTAGCGACGCGTGTTCGTGTACCAGCAGCGACGCGATCATTCCGCCGAGGCTCATGCCGAGCATTCCGATTCGCGACGGATCAATTTCTTTTCGCGCGACGATCCACGCGATCGCCGCACGCGCATCGGCGCACATCGAGGAAACACTCATCTCGTGAAATTCGCCGGCGCTGTCGCCGCAGCCGCGAAAATCGAACCGCAGCGACGCGACGCCATCGCGGGCCAGCGCGCGGGCCGTCTGCACGAACAGCCGCCGCGTCTCCTGCTTGTTGCCGGTAAATCCGTGAAGCATCACGACGGCCGGACATCGCGCGGCATTTTCCGGCAGATGAAACATGCCGACGACCTGCTGGCCGCCGCTCAGAAAAGTTATCGGCACTTCATTCATCGCGCTCGCCTCACCCCGCCCGGAGAAATTTCACGGCACGATAGCGCGGGCGGCGGGACACGCAAGCCCGTGGCCGAACGGCATCGGCCAGGCATCCGAGTTGCTCTGCCAGACAACGCGACCATCGCGCGAAAGACGAATGAACGGAACGCGGCCGCCCGCGTTGCAGACGAGCACATCGCCATCTTCCAATGATTGGAAACCGGCGCACCAGCGAATTCCAATCATTGGAAAGTTGCGCGACTCGATCTGCCATACGATTTTTCCGTTTGCGTCGAGTTCGACGAGTCCGGTTTTTCCAGAGACGCGTGTGTGGCCGTTTGTCGAGCGCTCGATGGAAAAGGGTGGGAACGGAATTTTCCAGTCGTGGACGATCCGGCCGGCCGCGTCGTATTCGCGAACGGCCGACGCGCTTTCTTCGGCGACGATAAAATTTCCGCCGGGCAGCGCGCGGACGTGTCTCATGCACGAATGGCCGGGTTTGTTCGAAACGGAAATCGCGCGGACGAATTCGCCGGACGGATTCACGAACAAAATTTTTCCCTGGCTGGCCGCGCCAACGAGCGTCGTGCCATCGGCAGCACGGTCGCACGAGAAAACCTGGCCGGTGGTTTGAAAGTGAAAAACGATTTTTCCCGACGGATCGGCTTCCTTCACACCGCTGGTGTTGTCGCCCTTTTTCGAGTCATAGTCCTTATTATAAGGAAAGAGCAGGTTGCCATTCGGCAGCAGGCGCACGTCGCGCGACATCGGCGCATCGCAAATTTTCCGTACGCCGCCGGTCGCATCGAAATGAAAAATTCCGCCTCCATCGCCTTCGGCGGCAAAATAAAATTCGAAGCCCGGCGGATTCGGCATGGGCGGAATCGCCGGCGTTTCGGCGGGCATCGCGGCGGAAGCCGCCCCGGCAGCCAGAAGAGACCAGAGACAGAGATGATAGAATCTTCGCACGCGGGGCTGATTCATGATGAAATCCTTTTCTCAATCCGTTTGCCGGAAATCCCGGTTTCTGCCGGTCCGGGATTTTCGGTGATGCGCCAATTGCGGCCCTTCAGAATGAAATCCGGGAAAGCTGCGTTTGGGCGCTTGACTCTTTGCCGCCGCTTCACCTACGTTGCCGCGCTTTCGTCTGGCAGAAAAAGCTCGTGGCTGCGGGCCGGGGCGGAAACCGCTCCGGGCCGCGGTTTGGTTTTTTGCGGGCGAAGCGTTGCCCCTGCCCGATGGTGTAATGGCAGCACACGGCCCTTTGGAGGCCAGAGTCCAGGTTCAAATCCTGGTCGGGCAACCAAGGTGAATTTGTTTTGGAATAAAGGTTTTTGACGTTGAAGATTCTTGCGGGAAATGCGCATCCGGACCTTGCGAAACGGATCGCCGATTATATCGGCGAGCCGCTTGGCGGCGTCCACATCAGCCGCTTCCCCGACGGCGAAATCTTCGTGAAGATCATTGAGAACATCCGCGGTGCCGACGTTTATATCGTCCAGCCGACGAGTTTTCCGCCCAACGAAACGCTGATGGAACTGCTGATCATGATTGACGCGGCGAAGCGCGCGAGCGCGGCGCGAATCACGGCGGTGATGCCGTTCTACGGCTATGGCCGGCAGGACCGCAAGGACCAGCCGCGCGTCCCGATCACCGCGAAGCTCGTCGCAAATTTGTTGACGGCGGCGGGCACGGACCGGCTCATCGCGATGGATCTTCACGCGCAGCAAATCCAGGGATTTTTTGACATTCCGGTGGATCATCTTTATGCCGCGCCGGTGGTCGTGAAGCATATTCGCACACGAAACATTCCGGATCTGGTCGTGTTGTCGCCGGACCCCGGCGGGCTGAAAATGGCCTACGGCTACGCGAACATGCTCGACGCGGGCCTCGCGATTGTCGCGAAGCAGCGCAAGAGCGCGACGGAAGTCGAGGCGATCAATTTGGTGGGCGATGTCGAGGGGATGAACGTTTTGATGGTGGACGATCTTTGCACGACGGCGGGTACGCTGACATCGGCGGCGAAGCTGTGCAAGGACCGCGGTGCAAAATCGATCATCGCGAGCGTGACGCACGGCTTGATGACGGAACTGGCAATCACGCGGTTGAAGGCATCGCCGATTGAAGAAGTGATCACGACGGACAGTGTTCCGCCGAAGGACTGGCAGGGTTTCAATGTGCGCGTGCTTTCGATCGCCGAACTGCTCGGCGAGGCAATCTTGCGCGTACACAACAACCAGTCGGTCACGTCGCTGTTCAGAGTTTAGGACACAATTTTTTTCGGGAGAAAAGTCATGGCAGTTGAAATGAAAGTCAAAGCCCAGCCGCGCAGCGGCCGGGGAACCAGCGCGTCGCGTCGCATCCGCCACAGCGGTACGATACCAGCGATTGTTTATGGCGTGGGCAAGGCCCCGCAAAATTTGCAGGTCAACACGCGCGATTTTACGCGCGGCCTGCACAAACAAACCAGCGAGCACGTGATCCTGAACCTGGAAATTGGCGACGGCGACGTGCGCAAGGTTTTGTTGCAAGAAGTGCAGCACCACGCGGTGACCGGCGAGATCATCCACGCGGATTTCCATGAAATTTCGCTGACGGAAAAATTGCGCGTGAAGGTTCCGCTGAAGCTGATCGGCGAGCCGGTCGGCGTCTCGCAGATGAGCGGCGTTCTCGATCATCTCGTGCGCGAAATCGAAATCGAATGCTTGCCGCTCGAAATTCCGGAGCACTTTGATCTGGACGTGACTTCGTTGAACATCGGCCACGGCTTCAAGGCCGGCGACATCAAGCTCGACCCCGCGAAATACCGCCTGATCACGGACAAGGATCTGGCCGTCGTCGCCGTCTCGGCGCAGCGCGCGGAAGAAGAAGTTGTCGCGGCACCGGTCGAGGGCGCGGCCGCCGAGCCGGAAGTTTTGCGCGAAAAGAAACCGGAAGAGGGCGAAGAAGGTGCCGAGGCCGCGAAGCCCGGCGCGAAACCCGCAGCCGGAGCGAAGGGCGAAGCGAAGCCGGCCGCAGGCGCCAAGACGGCGGCACCCGCAGCAGGCGCGAAGGCTGCCGCACCGGCCGCGAAGCCGGGCGCGAAGAAATAATTTTTCGCGGCGCGCTGCGACCGGCGTTTCCAATGATTGGAAGTTCTCGATTTCGAAATTTCCAATCATTGGAAAAGAGCGGATCGCGGGCGGGCCGCGCGGATGACCGCGTATGAAAATGATCGTCGGGCTTGGGAATCCGGGCCGCGAATATCAGCATACGCGGCACAATGCGGGGTTCGATGTGCTGGACGAGCTGGCGCAGAGGCACGGCGGAAAGTTCCGCGGGAGCTTCAGGTTCCCGGCGGAGACGGGCGAAGTCAGTTTCGGCGGCGCGAGTGTGTTGCTGGTGAAGCCGGTGACATACATGAACAGCAGCGGCGGCGCGGTCGGGCCGCTGATGCGAAAGCGCGGAATCGAACTGGCGGATTTGATCGTCGTCGTGGATGATGTGGATCTGGAACTGGGCCGGCTGCGGATTCGTGGCCAGGGGAGTCCGGGCGGGCACAACGGCCTGAAGTCGGTCGAGGCCGCGCTCGGAAGCGACGAGTACGTGCGAGTGCGCGTGGGCGTGGGCCGGCCGAAAATGCCGGGCGAAATGGTGAACCACGTTTTGTCGCGGTTCGCGCCGGATGAAAAAGAGGCCGCAGACCAGGTGGTCGCGCGCGCGGCGGACGCGGTGGAGATGATGGTGACGGACGGTCTCGTAAAGGCCATGAACAATTTTAACGGATGAAGCGAGTGGAGAAAGACGAATGAACAAGTACGAAGCGATGATTATTTTTCCGGAGTCGATGAAGGATGAGCAGCTCGACGTGGCGCTCGAAAAGGTCGCCGGCGAAATCGAGAAGCAGGGCGGCAAGGTCGAGAACAAGACGCGCCTGGGCCGTCGCGCCTTTGCGCGGCTGATGAAGAAACATGCAGCCGGCCAGTACGCCGTGCTGGGTTTCCGCGTTGACGGATCGAAGATCGCGCCGTTGCAGGCGCGCTTTAAACTCAACGAGGAAATTTTCCGCGTGCAAATCGTGCGCGCAACGGAGGCGCCGCCGGCCGAAGCCGCAGCGTAAAAAAATGGCGTCGCTCAACAAAGTCCTGCTGATCGGCAATCTCACGAAAGATCCCGAGAAGCGCTACACACCAGCCGGCACGGCGGTGTGTGATGCGCGACTCGCTTTGAACCACAAATACAAGGCGGCCAATGGAGAGTGGAAAGAAGAGCCGTGTTTTGTCTCTGTGACCATTTGGGGAAAGACCGCCGAAAATGTCGTTGAGTATAAGCGCAAGGGCGATCCGCTCCTCATTGATGGCCGTCTGAAGTACGATCAGTGGGAAAAGGACGGCCAGAAGCACAGCAAGCTGACTGTCGTGGCCGAGAACGTACAGTTTCTGCCGCGCGGCCAAGGTCCTTCCGGCGGTGGCGGCGGTGGCGCGCCGCGCCGCGCGGAATATGGCGATGCGCCCGAGGGCGGCGAGCCCTGGCAGGGTGCCGAACCGCACGACGAACCACCGGCGGCGCAACCGCGCAACGGCGGCGGCGCACCTGCGGCGGGCGGAGAGAAGCCCGACGACCTGCCCTTCTGAACAGGCGAACGAATTCAAACAGATACGATTTATTCAAGCGGCTTTGACCGATACGAAGCAGAGAGGAAAACATGGCAAGAGAAGTGAAGGAAAAACGCAACATGAACCGGAGGCGCGACGACGACCTCCAGCCGATGCTCAAGAGAGGCGCGAAGTATCTCGAAGGCGTCAAGGACATTGATTACAAGGACAGCGAATTGCTCCGCAAATTCATGACCGAGCGCGGAAAAATCATGCCGCGCCGGCTGACCGGAACCAGCGCCAAGCAGCAGCGCGAAGTCAAGGCCGCCATCCGCCGTGCGCGCGTGATGGGTTTGCTGCCATAACCAGGGAGATTTGACATGGCCAAAGAAGTCATTTTGATGGACGACGTGGACGGATTGGGTGACACCGGCGAAATCGTGAAGGTTGCCGACGGCTACGCCCGCAATTATCTGCTCCCCCGTAAACTCGCCTCCGTCGTGAACGCAGGTACACGCCGCCAGGTCGAGAAACGCAAGGTCATCGCCGAGGCGAAGCGCGCGTCACTGCGCACCGCCGCGGAGGAAAAGGCCGCGAAGATCACCGCCGCGAAGGTCGAGATCAAGGTCAAGACTGGCGTGGACGGCAAGCTTTTCGGCTCCGTCACCTCCAGCGACGTTGTTGACGCGCTCAAGAAACAGACCGGCATCGAATTGTCGCGCCAGCAGGTTGACATGAGCCAGCACATCAAGGATCTGGGCGAGCACGTCGTGCCCGTCCGCCTCTACAAAGAGGTCCGCGTCGAGCTGAAGGTATCGGTCATTCAGGAGTAAGTCCGATGCCCACCGCCGCGCCCACGGCACCCGCCGCAGGCCGCACCGACCGGCTGCCTCCGTACAGCGAGGAAGCCGAGCGCGGCGTTCTGGGCGCGGCGTTGCTTGATCCTGACCGCGTGATCGATCTGTGCATCGAGAACAATCTCGGCACGGAGGCGTTCTACACGCCGACACACCGCGTCCTCTTCGATCTGCTCGTGAAGATGCGCGAGCAGAACCGCGCGATTGATCTGCTCACGATGAGCCAGCGGCTCAAGGATCTCGGCCTCCTCGAACAGGCCGGCGGCGCGGCCTACGTCGAACAGCTCGTTGAAAGCACGCCGACCGCCGCGCACGCCGAATACTACATCGACATCGTCCGGCAGAAATTTCTGCTCCGCTGCGTGATTGACCGCTGCCGCGAATCCATTGACTCGTGCTACTACGGCGAAGAAAACGCCGACGCCATTCTCGACAAGGCCGAGCAGTCGCTCTTCGATGTTTCCGATTATCAGCGCCGCGCGATGACGCCGTGGCCGGCCGTCATCAAGGGCACGATGACGCACATCGAACAGATCATGACGGAGCGGCGCGACATCACCGGCGTGCCGAC
This sequence comes from uncultured bacterium, assembly GCA_903906425.1. Classification (GTDB taxonomy): domain Bacteria; phylum Verrucomicrobiota; class Kiritimatiellia; order CAIVKH01; family CAIVKH01; genus CAIVKH01. The sequence goes on along the minus strand of CAIVKH010000145.1, from coordinate 14,479 downwards.
CGGCTTCGTTGATTTCGACCGCATCACGCACGGCCTGCAGGCCGGCGATATGATCATCATCGCCGCGCGCCCCAGCATGGGAAAAACTTCGCTCGCGCTGAACATCGCGGAAAATGTGGCGCTGGGCGATGTGGCGGACCATGTGCGCCGCCCGGTCGCGGTGTTCAGTTTGGAAATGTCAACCGACCAGCTTGCGCGGCGCATGTTGTGCTCGCGCGCAAATGTGTCGGCCTCGAATCTGACCGGCAGCTATCTGAACGCCGCGAACCACGCGCAACTGGTGCAGGCGGCCGCCCCGCTTTCGAAGGCGCCGCTCTATGTTGACGACACGGCCGGCCTCTCGGCGGTCGAACTGCGCGCGCGGGCGCGGCGTTTGAAAAAACGTTTTGGCATCGAGCTGATCGTCGTGGATTATTTGCAGATGATGAATTTTCCGCAGTTCTCAAGGGAGGGCCGCCAGCGCGAGACGCAGGCGATCTCTGGCGCGATGAAGGCGATGGCCAAGGAACTGCGCGTTCCGGTCATCGTGCTGAGCCAGCTTTCGCGCGCGCCGGAAACGCGCGACAAAAACGCGGTGCCGAAACTTTCCGACCTGCGCGATTCCGGATCGATCGAGCAGGACGCCGACGTCGTCGCGCTGTTGCGCCGCCCGTGCAAATATCCGGAGGATCCGGAGGCGCACGACCAGACGCTGGCGATCCTGGATATTGCGAAACACCGCAACGGCCAGTGCCGCGAAATCCGGCTGAATTTCATCGGCGAGCTGACGAAGTTCGAAACGCGGCAGGAAGGCGTGGATGCCGCAAATTACGCGCCGAGCAGCGGAGGCGTTGGCTGAAAATGACCGATGACCGAGACGAAACAAGCAGTGCCGGAGGGCGATCACGATGACTTCCAATGATTGGAAATTTGCGCGACGGTCATTTCCAATGATTGGAAATTTTTTTCGGGCCGCGCTGGCCGTCGCCGTCATGGCGGCGACTGCGCATGCCGCGCCGGTGAAGGAAATCACGGTCACGCAGAAGGGCGACGTGCCGGTGGACACGAATTCGGTGCTGGCGTTCACGAGCGTGCGGGTGGGCCAGGACATCTCGCGAAACGACCTTTCGCGCGATGTGAAGGAGCTGGAGAAGTCGGGGCGATTTTCGTTTGTCGCGGCGCAGATCGATGAGCTGGGCACGGGCGTGCGCGTGATTTATGAGGTGAGCCAGAAGGCGCGCATCAGCCAGATCGAAATCACCGGCGCGGAGGAGGAGGGCAACAAGAAGGTGCGCGAGTGGCTCGAACTCGGCGCGGGCGACCTGGTGGACGAGGAGACGATGGCGTTCCACTCGATCAAGGTGAAGGAAGAGTACGCGAAGAAATATTATCCGAATGCGAAGCTGACGTGGACGATCGACGTGGACAAGCAGACGGGCATGGCGGCGGTTCACGTGAAGGTTGACGAAGGCACCCACGCACACGTCCGCAACATCACGTTCCCCGGCGCGACGGTCATCAAGGAAAAGAAACTGCGCGCGGCGATGAAGCAGCAGGAGCGCGGATTCTGGTCGTGGATCACCGGATCGGGCACGTACAACGCGGGCGACCTCGACACGGACAAGGAGACGCTGCGCCGGATGTTTCAGGACCAGGGCATGCTCGATGTGAAAATTGGCGAGCCGCTGCTCAAGGAAGCCGGGGGCGGAAGATACATTGATATCGAGATCCCAGTGACCGAGGGGCAGCGCTACAGCCTCGGCAAGCTGACGGTGAACGGCGTTTCAATTTTCCCGCTCGCCGATGTGGAAAAGCGATCGCTGACCAACAAGACCGGCGATGTCGCTTCCATGGCGGTGATCGAAGGAACGGCGAAGAGGATCAAGGAATATTACGGCAACCACGGCTACATCTCGACGCAGGCGAAACCGGTGATGACGCCGGAGGGGCAAAGCAACGTTGTGGATGTCGCGTTCAACGTGACCGAGGGCAAGAAGGCGTTCATCCGCGAGATCCTGATCAAGGGCAACACGGTCACGAAAGACAAGGTGATCCGGCGCGAAGTCACGGTGTATCCGGGTGAGGAATACAACGAGGCCAAGGTGCGCAACAGCGAGAACCGCCTGAAGAACCTCGGCTATTTCAAGTTTGTCAACGCCGTGCCGCAAGACACGACCGACCCGTCACAGTATGACCTGGCGTTCGAGGTCGAGGAAATGAAGACCGGCAACCTGATGGTCGGCGCGGGATTTTCAAGCATCGATAACCTGATCGGCTTCGTCGAACTTTCGCAGGGCAATTTCGATCTGTTCAACTGGCCGCCGGTCGGCGGCGGCGAGAAATTCAAAATCCGCGGCACGGTCGGCAGCAAGCGAACCGACATCGAGACCTCGTTCGTCGAGCCATATTTCCTCGACCGCAAACTCTCGCTCGGCGTTGACCTTTACCGCCACGACGAGCGCTATCTGAGCAACGAGTACGACCTGCTGAACACCGGCGGCAACATCACGCTCGGCAAGCCGCTCGGAATCTACAACCGGGTCAACCTGATTTACGGGCTGGAGCAATTCGACGTGTACGACGTCTCGACGAACGCCTCGCAATTGATCCAGGAGGAAAAGGGATCGCGGATGAAAAGCTCGCTGACGCTGGAACTCGTGCGCGACACGCGCGACAGCGTCTTCGTGCCGACGCGCGGCATGAGGTCGAGCGTCTCGGCGGAAGTCGCCGGCGGGCCGCTCGGCTTTGACACGGATATTTACAAATTCACGGCGCAGGCGTCCAAGTACTGGCCGCTCTGGTTCGATCACGTCTTCAACATCCACGGCCTGTGGTCCACGGTGAACTACTACGGCAACAGCGACCGCGTCCCGATTTTCGACCGGCTCTTCCTCGGCGGCGCGCGCACAATGCGCGGCTTCAAGTATCGCTATGTCGGCCCCAAGGACGAAACCGGCGAACCGATCGGCGGCCTCACCGAAGGCTACCTCACATTCGAATACACCATCCCGGTCGTCGAGAAGGTCCGCATGGCGACATTCTACGACGTTGGCCAGGTCTATCCGGATTTCCTCGACAACAGCTGGAACAATCTCAATTCCGACTGGGGCCTCGGCCTGCGCCTGGACATCCCCGGCTTCCCGATGCGCCTAGACTACGCGTGGCCGCTGCAGCATGATGAATTCAATGACAAGAAGAGCGGCCGCATCCAGTTCTCGCTGGGCTATGCATATTGAGCAAACGCGAGGCTTGGCGGTCTAAGCAGCAACTTTAATCAGGAGAAAATTGTGATGACTAGAAATGGCAGATGGCTGGCAGGCGCGATTTTGGCGCTGGCGTTTTCGGCGGGTTCCGTCCTCGCGGTGGAACAGCGCATCGTGTTTGTGAACATGGAAAAGGTTTTCAGCGAATACTACAAAACCAAGCTCGCCGACGCGCAGCTCAAGACGCAGGCCGACAGTTTCAAGTCCGAGCGCAAGAAGCTGGTCGCCGACTTCCAGGTCAAGCAGGACAAATTCAACAAGCTCCGTGACGAGGCGCAGAACACCGCGCTGAGCGAGGACGCCCGCAACAAGAAGCGCAACGAGGCCGAGGAACTGCTCACCGACATCCGCGACACCGAAAGCAAAATCCGCCGCTACGACGAATCGAAGCAGAAGGAACTCGACGAGCAGAGCCGCCGCATGCGCAAGGACATCGTCGGCGAAATCCGCGAGCAGCTCACCGTCTACGCGCGCTCGCAGGGCTACTCCGCCGTCTTCGATTCTTCCGGCGACAGCATGAACCTCGTCCCGCTCACGCTCTACAACGACACCACCACCGACATCACCGACGCCATCGTCGGCCTGCTCAACAAGGGCAGGCCCAAGAGCAGCGCCGTCGAGGACACCGGCAAGAAACCCTCACTGCGGCCGTGACGCTCACCCTGGCAGAAATTGCCGCGCGGACCGGCGCGACGCTCGAAGGCGACGGCAACATCGTCATCAACGGTGTCGCCGGCGTGCGCGACGGCGGCCCCGGCGAAATCTCTTTCGTCTCGCAGCCGCGCTATGCCGCCGATGCCGAGGCTTCAAAAGTCTCCGCGATGTTTGTCACCCGCGATTGGAACAAACCTGTTTCCGCCGAGCTGCTGCGCGTTGACAAGCCGGAGGAAGTTTTCGCGCAAGTCGCGAAAATGTTCGTCCCTCCCCCACCCCAGTTCGCGCCGGGAATTCATCCATCCGCCGTCATTGATCCGACCGCCAAACTCGGAACCGACGTTTACATCGGCCCGCACGTCGTCATCGAGGCCGGCGCGACCATCGGCGCGCGCACGCGGTTGCTCGCCGGAGTTTATATCGGCCACCAGGCCCGCGTCGGCGACGATTGCCATTTCTATCCGAACGTCTCGCTGCGCGAGCACGTTCAGGTTGGCAACCGCTGCATTTTTCACAACGGCACGGTCATCGGCTCCGACGGCTTCGGCTACGCCACCGGCAAGGACGGCGTCCACCGCAAGATTCCGCAGATCGGCATCGTCGTCATCGGCGACGACGTCGAAACCGGCGCAAACGTCACCATTGACCGCGCGCGCTTCGGGAAAACCAAAATCGGAAATGGCGTCAAGATTGATAACCTCGTGCAGATTGCGCACAACGTCGTCATCGGTGACGGCTGCATCATCGTTGCGCAGACCGGCATCGCCGGCAGCTCGATTCTCGGCCATCACGTGGTAATCGCCGGGCAGGTCGGCGTCGCCGGCCACATACGGATCGGCGATGGCGCGGTTGTGGCCGCCCAGAGCGGGATCCACAACGATGTGGCGCCCGGCGAGACGATGTTCGGCACGCCTGCTCGGCCCTACAGGCAGACCGTTGATTTGTGGGCGCACGTCGGCCGGCTTCCGCAGTTGAAGAAGCGCGTCGCCGAAATGGACGCGCGCCTCGCCGCGCTCGAAAAAAGCCGCGCCTGATCGTCCTTCGCCGTTTCCAATGATTGGAAATTTGCGGCGCGGTCTTTTCCAACCATTGGGAATTTGCGGCGCGCAAAGTTCCAATGATTGGAAGTTTTCGCGATCGCCCCGTTCCAAAACATCGCCGCGCGGAGCGCGGCGCAGGCGCGGCTGTCAGTGTTTTTGCCGTACCGGCGGCGGGATGACGGTGAGTGCGACATCGTCAACCCACAGGATCTGGCGCGCGCCGGCACCGCCGCTGACGCATAGAATGATGCTGATGCGGGCAGCGCGGCCTTCCTGAGGGACGGTGTCGGCGAGCGCGATTTTTTTCCATGATCCGGCGGGGATGTCGGCGAGAGCGAGGTCGCCGGCCATTCGCATGTGGCGGCAGATCGGCACCTCGCATTTTTCGTCTTCGAAATATTCGAGGCGCAGACGGACGAGCGCGTTGGTGGCGGACGATGGGCGGGGGACGCGCAGCCAGGCTTCGATGTTCATCTGGGCGCGCGGGGCGCAGTTGATTTGCTGGCTGATCGAGGCCCATGCGCTCGACCGCGAATTGGTTCCGGTTTCGGCTTCGAGTTGTGCGACCATTTTCCCGGAGCGCGCCGCGCCGCCGGCCGCGATGATGTCCGCGGAACTGCCGCCACCGTTGTCGCCGCCGTGGCTGACGAGCCAGTACTCGAGCGGCGCGTTTTCGAAGGCGCCTTCGCGCAGCGCAGACTCCGGATCCCGCGCGGGCTCAGCGAGAGCCGGCGCGATGCACGCGGCAAATAAAATCAGATGGCAAATACGATGCATCGTATCCGCCTGAATATAGCCCGGAATGGCGGCGGGTGTTAACCGGAGGAACCGGCGGGGCCGCGGCGCTCGCTGAGGATCTGGCGGACTTTTTTCACGGACGCATCCTGTATCTGCTTGATGCGCGCGCGCGTCAGGTGCAGCAGCGCGCCGGTTTCCTCCAGCGTGCGGCCCTCGATGAAACGAAGCTTCATGATGTAGCGGGCGCGCTCCGAAAGCTGATCCATCGCCGTCCAGATTTCCGCGGACTCGGCGCCCTGGGAGACGGCCGCGGTGGAAGTGTCCTCGATCAGTTCGTAGCGGTTCACGCCGTCCTCGGACAGTTCGGCGTCGAGCGAGACGGGCGGTGCGGGCAGGTCGGACCACTGCTTCACGTAGCCGCGCACTTTCGCGATGCGCTCGACGGGGAGATCCGCGATCTTCGCGATGGCCTCGTCGGTCGGGTCCTCGCCGAAATCGCGCTTCCATGTTTCGATGATGCTTTTCACCAGCGTCATTTCGCGGCTGGGCCTGACGCCAAAGCTGCCGCTGCGGACGTGGTCGCGGAAGAAATTCCGGAGTTTGTTTTGAACGGCGGTCTGCGAATACGAATAGAACGGAACGCCGCGGGTGAAGTCGAATTTGCGGATGGCATTGGCCAGAGCCTTGGAACCTTCCTGAAGGAAATCGGCGAGCCAGATCTGGCCGACCCAATAGTAGGGCTTCACGCTCGCGGCGATCATCCGCCGGTTGGCGATGAACAATTCCTCCTCGGCCGCCTCGATGCGGGAGACGAGGGCACGCGCCTGCGACAGCGCCTCGCGCGCGTCCGCCGCAGATTTGAAACGCCTGCGCGTCAGGCGGGCGATCGCCCATCCGCACCAGTGCATCTCGGTGAACAGCGCCATCGTCATCGCCGGCGCGAGCAGTTCCACCGTGCCCCGCTCGATGAGAAAACGGCCGACCGCCATCATGGACGAATCCGGCGATGTGAAATTGCGCGGCTGGCGGATTTTTTCCGGCTGGAATTTTTCGTTGTGAAATTCCGGCAGCTCGATGACGCGAAACGGAAGATTCCCGGCCAGCGCCGCCAGTTCTTCGCGTATCTTTTCGATGTCGGGGGGCTGCGGCACGGTTCGCTCTTTATTTCGGTTGCGGTGCCGGCGGCCGGGCCGCGCCGGGCAGGTTCAGCCCGTCGCCTTTGAAGACAACGCGCATGTTCAACTGCTGCGCTTTTTTCAATGCCTGCGGGTCTTGTTCAAGGTCAAAGGTCCACGAGACGACGCGGCCGCTGGCCGTGCCGTTGCTTTCAAGCACGTCGCCGGGAACGCGCACGGCGATTCCGGCGTGAAAACCTTTCATCAGTTCTTTCATCATGTCCTGAACGGCCGGGTTGTCCGCATTGCTCTCCGGGACATGCGGGCTGTCGGGCCGCTGTTCGAGAATGTAATTTCCGTTCTCCTCGCGCAGCAGGGTCAATTTCCGGTCGGACAGAAAATCCGTCTTCATCAATCCGGCCAGCGACGCAAACTTCATCCGCAAATCGATAAATTTCCAGTCGTTGGTCTCCGCCGCCGCAAATGAATCCAGTGTGACGCCGTCCCTCGCATACGTCTCGAAATCTTTGCGCACCTTCTTTTCGTCGAATTGAAACGGCGACTGCGTGGTGGCGGCGGCGTTTTCCTTCGCGCCGGCTCTGGACATCGCGTCAATTTGCGAAATCGTTTCCTGCTTCATTCCGTAGCGTACGTGAAAGGTTCCGGTGCCGTCCGCGTTGAGCGACAGTTCCTGGTCCACCTTGATGCAACCGGCGAGAAGTGCCGCCGCGAAAAACAGCGGTGCGGCGCGCGTGAAACCAAATCGGAAGATTGATCGCATGACGGCTGACGATGTCACGACATGGCGCGGGGGGCAAGCTTGCGCGCGTCTGCCCGCGTAATTTCGCGGCGTTGTGGCGCATCGCGGAAAACGCAGATCAATATTTTCCAATGATTGGAAAAATGCGGGGACGTGATTTCCAATGATTGGAAGTTGCGGAGGCGGCGCGGGGCTATTGGAAGCCCGGCGAATAGTTCATGCCTTCGAAGGTGAGCGGTTCGTCGCGCGCGACAAATTCCCAGCCGTGGCGGAAGCCTTTTGCAATGACGATGTCGCGGCATTTGCGGAAGACGTTGAAGCCGGTGTCGCGCACGAAGAACACGCAATATTGAGAGTTCTTGTCGATGTTGAGCAGCGCGTCGGTGAACGGGTTCTTCACGTTCTCGACGAGGTTGGTCAGTGAAACGTCGTAGGTGCCCTTGATGCCGGGGCGCGGACGGAGGCCCAGAACGCCCATCGTGGCCAGGCCGGGGTCTATGCGATAGGTCTCGTTGCCCGCATCGAGGCCCATGAGTTTTTCGACGTCAGATGCGCCGGCGTTCTTTTTGAATTCAGTCGATGATTTCGTGAAGGTCTGGCGCAGGGCGGACAGGTCAATGGGGAAGACCATGTTGTCGCGACACTCGAAATAGACGGGGGCGTTGGTGCAGGCATGCAGAACGGGGACGGGTTTGACCACGGGGATCTTGGCTGCTTCATCAATCACGATGATCAAGGCCATGAACATCGCGCAAATCGTGATTGTGACAATGTCACAAAACGACACGAGCAGCAATTCCGGTTCACCTCGTTTTGGTTTGGGCATGGGCTTACTGCTTGGACTTGTTCGCTTGCGTTTCTTCGAGATCCTTCAACCGAACCTGCATGTTGCTCATGGCGCCCGGCCAGTCAATGATGACATCCGATTCGAGCACGTCGTAGCCGACGGGTAATTTCCGGGCGGCGAGTTGGCGGCGCACGTAGCGGTAAACAGGCGCAGATGACGGTCGAGCAATGACAATGGCCATCTGCGACTGACGGTTGGTTTCGAGATTGTGGAGAATCGATTCGAAGTCTCCATTGCGTTCCTTGAGTTCACGGGCGGGGATAACCAGACCGGAAGGCTGGATCTCGACCATATCCGGGTGGCAGTCGATGTACATCGGCTCTCTCGTGAGCTGTTTTTCGCTGCCCTGCGCCCCCTCTGTCTGGGTTTGGACTTCTTCCTGGGGCTGGTAGAGTTGAGTGTAGCGGATGATTCTCAACGCGTCGGGATTCACGGCAATACGCATGACCATGACGATGAGAATCAGGCAAATCAGCTTCAGCACAATGGCCATGATCGACAGATACGGGACAACGTCGATATCGACCTTATAAGGTTTCTTGGCTGGCATGGCTTGTTTTGTTTGCCGCCGGCGGCAGCCGACTATTCAGCAGTCTGTTCCTGCAACACGATCGTACGCGGCTTGGACAGGCGTTTGACTAGTTCGTCGCTGGCGGTCAAATGCGACCTCAGCGTCGTGAGCGTCTCGCCGAATTCGTGACCGGTGCCGAGATTGACGAACGCCGTTTCCATGGCACGCGAGGCATTGAGCAGCAGGTCGATCCGGCTCCCGATCTCGACGACGCGTGCCATCTGCGCGGCCAGCGCCTGTGACGACTGGTCCACGCGCTCGCCATACTGCGATGCGGCCTTCGTGAGTTGCTCGGTGGCCTGCTGGAACTGGTCGCCCAACCGCGCCGACAGCTGGCGAAATTCATCGGCCATCGTCTGCCACTTGGCCGTTTCCTGCGCGCCCAATGTACTGATGGCGACCGCGTAGTTCTGATGCGCCGCGGCAATGGCATCTATGTTCTTCGCGCCGGCGCTCTCGAACGATTGAACAAGATTCTGGTGCGCTGCTCCGATGGCCTGAAGCTGCTGCGCCCCGAGAGTATTGATCGTCTGCGATTGGCCGGAAAGCTGGTCGGCAACACGCGCGGTTGCCGTTTCGAATTTCTCGGCCACGCCGCCGAGTTTTGCAGAAAAAGCGATGCCCAGTTCACCGACCCGCTGTTCATAACTCTTGGCAAATTCCTCGTATTTGCCTCTGACCAGATCATGCGCAGAGGTGATGGCGCGAGAGAAAACCTCCTCATAACGGTCCGGATTGGGCAGCCTCTTGAACCCGTCCTCAATGGCCCTGCTGAGCTGGTCCATCGGAAAATCTATTTTGATTTCCCGAATCGCATTGACGATGGCATCCATTGATTTTTCACCGCTCATGCGCTCGATGCCCTTGCGCATCGCCGTGATGTCGTCTCCGGGCATCAACGAATCCTGGCCGGAAGGCATACGAGCCAGCAGGCGGTCTTCCACGTACTCGTCTATGCCGGAAAGAACCTCTTCCTCTTTCTTCTCCGCGCCCAGCGCCGGGAAAGCGGCGATGCCGGCGGTGACGAGGCCCAGCAATGTACAATAGAAGGCGACGGCGAGACCTTCGGTGATCAGACCGACCTGGACCTTGATCTGATCGGCCGTGACGTTGCCCTTGAGAAAGTCTGCGAATCCGCCGATGCCCGCGGACACGCCATACACCGTGCCGACGAAGCCCAGCAGCGGCATGGCCCAGATGTAAAGACGGTTCGCCTTGTACGACGAATCGGAAATATAAATATCCATTTCCGTTTCCTGTTTCGCGTAGCCCTGTACGCGCGCCAAATCCTCCGTGTTGATCCACATCGAGAGAATACGGGCCATTCGCATCAGGCAAACGCGGCTGTTCAGTTCAGGCACCGCCATCAAACGCTCGTGGATTTTGATCAGCGCGGGAATATCCCGCATGTTCATGTCCTGCGGGACCCAGTCGCCCATCAGCGTCTTTGTCTCCTTGCGAAGCTTGCCGAACTTGAGCGTGACGCTCATGAGCGAGAGCAGAAACATCCACAATGTGAGGAACTGGAAGATCACGCGCTCCCAGTTGATTTCATACGTCGGCTTGTTGAGCTTCGAATCCCATCCGAATCCCATGAAAAGCTCGCGGAGAAAAAATTTGCCGAAACGGCACATTTGCCAGACAAGCAAAAAGCAGATGACCATCAGGATGGTCGCTCCCACCAGGACGAGCCATGTGTTGACGGCGGTGCTTGCGCGTTCCTCGGGCGGAAATTCAACTTTTAGATGACTCATGGCAATTCTCCACAACGCAATTCTTCAGCCACGGCCGAGTTGCTGAATGGATGCACCCCCGCACTATGCATCACATCTCTCCCGCAAAATCGTGCCGCACTCAAACGCCGAAAAATAGACACAAAACCGGCTGCAAAATCAAGGTTGTTTCTTGCCGGATTTCATCCCCGGCATCCCGCCGGCCCTCGCCCGCGCGCAATTTTCCAATCATTGGAAGCAGCCGCCGCGCAGACTTCCAATCATTGGAAAAAATCCGGCCCGCCCTTTGCCGGTCAAAATTGGATTGGGATTTGACACTGCGGGGCCGTGTGTCTAGCGTCGCTCGCTTTTCTTTGGGAGAAAACGGATGAAGAGAACGTATCAGCCTTCGAAGATCAAACGCAAACGAACGCACGGCTTCCGCAAGCGCATGAAAACGCGCGACGGACGCCAGGTGCTCAAGCGCCGGCGCCAGACTGGCCGCAAGGAGCTAATCCGCGCCTGAGGCCGCAGCATGCCGCCGGGACCCTCCGCAGCGCCAGTGCCGAAACCGCCGGACCAGCGGCTCGGCCGCCGCCGCCGACTGGTCGCGTCGCGGCTTTTCGATCAGGCCTATGAACAGCGCCGCAAATTCGTCGGGCGTTTCATGCTCTTGTTTCTGCGCTCCGGCGAAGGTGCCTCGCTGCGTCTTGGCGTCGTGACCGGCCGCAAGGTCGGCGCGGCGCACGTGCGCACCAAATCGCGCAGACGCCTGCGCGAAGTATTCCGCCGGAACCGCGAGCGTTTGCGCGGCCGCTACGATGTGGTACTGATCGCGCGCGCCGGGGTGGATCGCGCACCGTGGGGCGAAGTCGTGAAAGATTTTCTGGCGCTCGCCGGACGGGCGGGAATTTTGAGTGATGAATAAGCTGTTTCAAATTTTGCGGAAGCTGGATCGCCTCGCGGGCCTCGCGTTGGCGGTGTTCGTGCGCGCCTATCAATTCAGCCTCGGCGCGTGGCTCGGCGGCAACTGCCGCTTTTATCCGAGCTGCTCGCAATACGGTCTCGAAGCGCTGCGCGAACACGGCGCATTGCACGGTTCGTGGCTGACCATCCTGCGCATCGGAAAGTGCCATCCGCTTCATGAAGGCGGCGTTGATCTGGTTCCGCCGCGGCACATCGGGAGAGCTTCTGCTAGATGAATAAAAATAACATTGTACCGGTCCTCGTCGTCGTTTTGCTGGTCGCCGCGTGGGCAATGGTTGACCGTTTTTATATCGCGCCCATGCAGCGGCGGAGCGCGGAAGCCGCGATCGCCGCGCGCATGGCCAACACGAATATCGTGGGCACCGGCCACGCCGATTCGATTTCCGCCGCCGGCACCAATGCCGCAAATGCGGCCTCGTCCGCCGTCGAAGTGGAATCGAAAACGACCGCCGCGGCCATGCCGGTTGATGCGACGCCAACGCAGAAATTCATGCTTTCAAACGACTGCTTGAAAGTGCGCGTCACCTCGCGCGGCGCAGCCATCGAGGATGCCGAACTGACAAAATATGACCGGTCGCTGACCGACAAGGTCAACCACGTCGAACTGGATTTCTCAAACCAGACCGCGCTGGCGTATGCCGGAATAAACGGCTTATCCGAATCATACAACTTCCTCGCCGTCGAACAGAAACCGCGCAGCCTCACGCTCGAACGTCAGGGTGAAAATGGCCTTGTCTTGCGCCGCACGATCACGCTCGGCTCGAACTATGTCGTCGCCGTCAGCGATGAATTTTCCAACCGCGGAAACGCGCCCGTCACACTTCCGCACCACAGCCTACGGTCCGGCTTGATGATGACCGAGTCGGGTCACAGGAACATGATCGGCTTCTCGGTGCTGGGCGTGGACGCCCTGCCGGGCGGCAGCGAAGGCGTGAAACACTGGGGCGGCGATCTGCCAAAATGGTTCGACAAAATCCAGGCGACGCGCGGCGGGCGGTTGCCCGAATCCATCGAGACCGCGCCGCTCGACGATAGCGTCAAGGAACGCTCCGTGGACTGGATCGCGGCGAAAAATAAATATTTCGTGCAGATCATCGCGCCGGAAGGCGGCGCGGACGGCAGCCTCGTCGAGGCGCGCCGCAGCGTGCCCGCCTATGAAAAGGCCGATCCGACCGCGCCTCCGCCGAAGCGCGCCGAAATTGAAGCCGTCGGCGGCACGCTTCAATTCACCGCGGTGCAGACGATCCTGCCGGGACAATCGCTGCCGCCGCGCAACATCGCATATTTCGTCGGCCCGAAAAAATACGAAGATCTCCGCGACCTGCGCGGCCACCAGGTTGACGTCATGGAACTCGGCTACTGGCGCGGCGTCGGCAAGATTCTGCTTTCGATCCTGAATTTCATCCACGACAACATCGTTCACAACTACGGCATCGCCATCATGCTGCTGACCGTGATCGTGCGCGGCGTCTTCTGGCCGCTCACGCACAAGAGCACCGTGAACATGAAACGGATGGCGAAACTCCAGCCGGAAATGCAGCGCATCCGCGAAAAATACAAAGGCAACCCGCAAAAAACGCAGTCCGAAATCATGGCCATGTACAAGGAAAACAAGGTCAACCCGGTCGCCGGCTGCCTGCCGATGGTCATCCAGATTCCCGTCTTCATCGCGCTGTTCGTGATTTTGCGCAGCGCCATCGAACTGCGCTATGCCTCATTCCTCTGGATCCGCGACCTGAGCGAACCCGAGCGCATTTTCGAATTCGGCTTCACGATTCCGTTCCTCGGCTGGGATGCGCTCAACATCCTGCCGCTGGCGATGGCCGGCACCATGTATCTGCAAATGAAAATAACGCCGTCCGCCGGCGATCCGCAGCAACAGAAAATCATGATGACGATGATGCCCGTTATGATGGTCTTCATGCTCTACAACTACGCTGCCGGTCTCGCGCTTTACTGGACGACAACCAACCTCATTTCCATCGGCCAGCAAATTTACTACCGCCGCTACTCGCACGACCCGCTGCCGCCCGTTGCGCCGAAACCGACGCCGAAGCCCACGCAGGGCCGCCGGCGATAACGCCACAGCGGGAAACAAATCGCCGCGGTGGAATTGACGACGGAAAGAAACCTCATTTTCCAATCATTGGAACTTCCGGAACCGGAAATATCCAATGATTGGAAACCATCGCTGCGAAATTTCCGACTGGCGAAATCCCGCAATTAGAAGCGGCGCAATTCCAGCGGCTGATTTCTATTCTTCCGCAGGAGCGCTCGCGCCGCCGGGGCCGGTGCCGCCGGCGACCGCGCCGGGGCCGAGGTGGATTTCCTTGGCCTTGGCGTGGATTTTCTCGACCAGCTTTTTCTGCATTTCGAGATCGGTCTTGAGCGCGTCGCGGGCGGAGTCGCGGCCCTGACCGACCATGTCGCCTTCGAACGACAGCCATGAACCACGCTTTTCGAGAATGCCGTAGGTGATCGCGGCATCAACGATCGAGCCGGTCCAGGAAATTCCCTCGGCGTACATGATGTCGAATTCGGCCTCGGTGAACGGCGCCGCGACCTTGTTTTTCACGACCTTTATTTTTGTGCGGTTGCCGATGACTTTTCCGGACGAGTCCTTGATCTGGCCGATGCGGCGGACGTCGAGCCGGACGGAGGCGTAGAATTTGAGCGCGCGTCCGCCGGGCGTGGTTTCGGGGCTGCCAAACATGACGCCGATTTTTTCGCGAATCTGGTTGGTGAAAATGACGCAGGTCTTTGAGGTGTTGATCGCGCCGGTCAGTTTGCGCAGCGCCTGCGACATCAGCCGG
>CAIVKH010000144.1 GCA_903906425.1 uncultured bacterium | reverse complement strand
GAATACAAGAAGTACATCGAAAAAGACCCGGCGCTGGAACGGCGTTTTCAACCGGTGGTCGTCGGCGAGCCGACGGTGCAGGACACGATTGCGATTTTGCGCGGGCTGCGCGAGCGCTACGAAGTTCATCACGGCGTCCGCATTCAGGATGGCGCACTCGTCGCCGCGGCGCAGCTTTCGCACCGCTACATCGCGGATCGTTTTTTACCGGACAAGGCGATCGACCTAATTGACGAGGCGGCGAGCCGGCTGCGAATGGAAATCGATTCGATGCCGGTGGAGATCGATGTGATCGAGCGCAAAATCATGCAGCTCGAAATCGAGCGCGAGGCGCTGAAGAAGGAAAAAGACGCTGAATCGAAGGAGCGTCTGGCTGCGCTCGAAAAAGAACTGGCGCGGTTGAAGGAAGACAGCTCGGTGAAGAAGCTGCACTGGCAGAAAGAGAAGGAACTCATCGGCCAGATTCGCAAATTGAAACAGGAAATGGATCAACTGCGCGTCGGGGAAGAATCGGCGAAGCGGAACAACGATTTGGGCAAAGCTGCCGAAATCCAGTACGGCAAAATTCCGCAGGCGGAAAAGGCGATCAAGGTTTCCGAATCGAAACTCGCGGAATTGCAGAAGACCCAGAAGATGCTGAAAGAGGAGGTGGACGATGAGGACATCGCGGAGGTCGTTTCGAACTGGACGAAAATTCCTGTCAGCAAACTTCTCGAAACGGAAAAGGCAAAACTGCTGACGATGGAAGACCGATTGAAGTTGCGCGTCGTCGGACAAGATGAGGCGCTGGCTGCGGTGTCGAATGCAGTCCGCCGCTCGCGATCCGGTTTGCAGGATCCGAACCGCCCGATTGGTTCATTCATTTTTCTCGGCCCGACGGGCGTGGGCAAGACGGAGCTTGCGCGTGCGCTGGCGGAATTTTTATTCGACGACGAGCAGGCGATGATCCGCATCGACATGTCCGAATTCATGGAAAAACATTCGGTCAGCCGGATGATCGGCGCACCTCCGGGCTACGTCGGCTACGAGGAAGGCGGCTATCTGACCGAGCACGTTCGTCGCCGTCCTTATTCGGTGTTACTGTTCGATGAAATCGAAAAGGCGCATCCCGACGTGTTCAATGTTTTGCTCCAGATTCTCGACGACGGTCGGCTGACCGACGGCCAGGGCCGCACGGTCGATTTCACGAACACGCTGGTCATCATGACGTCGAATCTCGGTGGAACGGTGATTCAGGAAACGCTCGAACGTCATCCGAACATCCAGCGCGATGATCCGGAATATGAACAAATGGAGGCGCAAGTTCAGGAGGCGCTGCGACGCCAGTTCCGCCCGGAATTTCTCAACCGCATCGATGACATCATCATTTTCCACAGCCTCGGCCGCGAGCAGATCGGCAAGATTGTGGACATCCAGCTTGCGCGGATGCAGAAGTATTTTGAGGCGCGGCGCATGACGCTCGAATTGACGGACAAGGCCCGCGCGCTGCTCGCGCGCGAAGGTTTCGACCCGGCGTTCGGCGCGCGTCCGCTGAAACGCATTATGCAGCGAAAGATTCTGGATGCACTGGCGACGGAAATTCTGAAAGGCGGCGTGCGCGAGGGCGACCACGTCGTCGGCGATGTGGCGGCGAAGGACAGCGATCAACTATCATTCAAGGTGAAGCAGCGGAAAGGCTGAGCGCGATCAAATATGGATACGATTCTGTCAGCAGGTTTGATGATCTTCATCTTCGTTGCGGTTTATTACGTCTGCAAGGATTTGTGAGCCATGCCAAAATCAGCCCACGAAGAACTCCAAGTCCGCATCAAGGCGATCGTGCCCACGCCGAGCGGATGCGGAATATTCCTCACCGACGACGCGACCAAAGTCATCGCCATCTTCGTTGATCATTCCGTCGCCGCCGCGATCACGATGGCGCTGCACAAAATCAAACAACCCCGCCCGATGACCCATGAACTGATTGCCAATATTTTCGCCGGACTGGGTGTGACAGTTGAAAAGGTCATCATCAACGACCTTCAGGACGACACCTATTTCGCGCGGCTGTTTCTCGTCCAGATCAACGAACTCGGCCGCAGCGTCATCGAGCTCGACTCGCGTCCGAGCGACGCGATGGCCATCGCGCTGCGCGAAGAATGCCCGATCTTCGTCACGCGCGACGTGTGGGACCGGGCCCAAGACATGTCGTGGGCGTTGGACCAGGCGCAGAAGAAAATTCAGGAAGAAAAAGACAAGGACGAGCCGGACGAACCGGAAAAGTAGCGCGCCGGAAACAACCGCCCGAAAAACCTTCCATTGCCGGCCACAAATCCTCGCAGCTTCCAATCATTGGAAGAATGCGGCGCCGATGACTTCCAATCATTGGCAGTTTGCGGTTCGGAACTTTCCAATCATTGGAAGTTTGCGGACGCGTGATTTCCAATCATTGGCAAAATACGGAGGCCGCCGCCGGTGCGGGCGGATTCCGGCTATTTTTGTTTCGGCGCTGATGCGGCTTTGGCCTGCGCCAGAATTTCGTTGGCGCGCTGCGCAAGGCGGGCGTTGGCGGATTTTGAAACCGGCTCCAGCGCGGCGATTACTTCGGCGGGATGTTTCTTCACAATCTCCGCGGAAATTGCAACGGCAGCGGAACCGGCGTCTTCTTTCACGTCGTCATTGCCGAGATAATTTGCGACGAGGGCGAGCGAACTGGCGGCCGGGATTTCGGCGAGCGCGGAGAGTGCGAGACGCTTTTCGCCGGTGTTGCGGATCACGACCGTCGCTTCCTTGATGGCCGCTACTTTTTCGTCCGGCGAAATGGCCTGCAAGGAAATCAGGTGAAGCTGTCCGCGCAGCGCGAGGGTTTTGAATTTTTCGTCGGTGGTGGTTTTTGCGAGCCACGCGAGATCGGGCAGGGCGTCGGGCGACTGCCAGTCGCAGAGCGTGCGCAGCGCGGTCTCTTTCGTTTCGGCATCGGCGTCGGTCATCGCCGAACGAACAGTGGTGAGCGATTTCGGACCGCCGGCCAGACGGAGCAGGCGCAGCACGGCAGGCTTCGCCGCCTTCGGCGCGCTGCTCATCGCCGCGCACAGAGGATCAATGACCGCAGGCGGAGTCGTGCTGGCGGCCAGCGTGAGGGTTTCGTTTTCTTCGACTGTCTTGCTCATCGCGACGCCGTTGATCGTATAGTCAATACGGAGTTTTTTGACGTGGCCGCCGGCGGGATCGCCGAAATGATTGTTCGATGCCTCGACGGCGAACGTGCCGTGATTCACGAGATCTTTGACCTTCTTGGTGACGTTGGCTTTCTCGCCGCCGGGCAAATCGCCGTAAAAAGCTTTCTGAATTACGACGCTTGTGCTGTCGGGTTTTTCTGAACGCACGCAGATTGAGGAAAGCGCGCGTTCGACGGCGGATTGCTGCGGATTCTTCATCATGATCTTGAGCAGCGGTTCGAGTTCGTTGACGCCGGCGACATCGCTGAGAATCTTGAGGCTCGCGGTGCTGATCGCGACGTTGGAATCTTCCGCGAGATTTAGCAGCGCCGGAATTGCGCTGACTGTCCGGCGCTGGCCCACGATGTCAATCGCCGCGAGTCGGAAATTCTCTTCCGGCTTTTTCAGCATCGTGACGATGGCCGCGTCAACCTCTGCGCCTTGCAATTGCGAGACCGCCGTCTTCGCAGCCTTCGAAACGCTGGCGTCATCGGCTGCGGCCGCGGCCAGCAACACGGGAATTCCCGCCGGATCGCCGAGCCGTTCGAGCACGCCGATGGCCGCGATTTGCATGCCGGGCAGCTTGCCTTTCGCCGCCTTCAACGCGGTTGGCAGAACTTCCGGGCCGCCGCGATCGGCGATGGCGAGAAGCAAATTCGGCTGGCGCTCCGGGCTGGCTTTGTCCAATTCGGCGAGCAGCATTTTCGTTGCCGCCGGGCCGGTGACTTCGCGCGCAACCTTCAGGCCGATGTTGAAGAACGCCTGATCGGTTGATCGCAATTGTTCTTCAAGCAGCGGCACGCCGTCATCGCGGCGCGCGAGAATTGCGCCGCGCGTGGCTTCGAGCGTTTTCTGCTTCGAGACATTTGTGGCGCGGACCGCGTCATAAAGTTTCGCCGACTCGGAAAATTTCTCCGCGGCGAGAAGATGTTCAGCCGCGAGGATGATCCCCTCGGCAACGGATGGACGGACGCCCGCGGGCGCACCAGCCAGCTTGCTTTGCAGCGCATTGACGGCCTCGTCGCCGCCGATGTTGCCAAGCGCGACGGCGGCCGCCGAGGCGACTCCGGCATCGGCGTCGGAAAGTTTTCCGATGAGGCCCGGCACGGCTTTCGCATCGTGCCGCTCGCTGATCGAATTGATCATTCCGATGAGCAATCGCCCTTGCAATTTGCCCATCGCATCGCGGAGTGCTGCGTCCGCTTCGGGGCCGGGAATATTCTGAAGACCGATGCGCGCCCACGATGAAAGCTGTTCGTTGGCGAGCAGCGGGGCGAGCGCGGGCACGGATTCTTTCGTTCCCCAGATCGCAAGCTTTTTGCACGCGACGCCCTTTTCGCCGGGCGGCGCGTCGGATTTCAAAATCGCGATGAGATCTTTTTCGGTGGCGGGGGCTTCGGCGCGCGCAAAGCCGGCGAAGGAGATGGTTGCGATGGTCGCGACGAGCGCCGCGAATCGTGAAGACGTTATTGAGGTGATGTTCATAGTCAAATTCCTTTCGCGGCTCAGACGATTCTCCACGGTTCGCGCAGCGCCTCGGATCGAAGACGGTTCGCCTCCTCGTCACCGGGGAAATCATTTTTCACCGGATCGAATTTCAATTTGCGATTCAGAAACAGCGAGATATTCGCTGCGTGGCAGGTGATGTGCGAGTGGCACGCGGCGTCTGCGTTCGCCCGCGTCGACGCGCGGGACCGTACGCAATCGAGGAAATTGCGGATGTGGAAATTCGCGGGATAGCCGCCGATCTTCGGCCGCTGTCCGCCGAGCAATTCCTGCGAACTCGCGATGATGTCGCCGTTGTCGCCCGTTTCCACCCAGCCGGTTTCGCCTTCGAATCGCACCGGACATGAACCAAGTGGGAGCCATCCATCATTGCGGATAACAAGCTTCACGCCGTTCGGATAGATCGCGTGCAACTGCCCGTCCTTCGGCTCGTACTCGACACACGACGTGTTGTCCGCATTGTTTGCATACTGGCAGAGGTCCACGCAATGCGACCCCCATTCGAGGCAGCCGCCGCCGACGAGGCCGCCGCCTTTTTCGAAGCCGAAGGCGCTTGCAGCGGTCCTCTTGTTGAATGGACGCCACGCCGCAGGGCCGAGATAAAGATCCCAGTCAATCTCTTCTTTCGGCGGCTCCGGATCGGCCGGTTCCCATCCGCTTGTATGGGTCCCCAGCCCGGCCGGATGCGCGTGAACTGACTGCAGTTTTCCGAGCTTGCCGTTGCGGGCGAGATCCATCGCGAAGCCGAAATTCGGAAGGCTGCGCCGCTGCGTGCCCGCCTGGAAGACGCGGCCCGTGCGCCGGAAGATTTGCGCGAGCTTGATGCTTTCAACGATGTTCTTCGTGCAGGGCTTCTCGCAATAGACATCCTTGCCCGCCTTCGCCGCCGAGGTGGACATGAGGCAATGCCAGTTCGGCCCCGTCGCGATGAGCACCGCATCAATGCTGTCGAGCGCCAGCAGTTCGTGATAATCGCGGATCATCACGCAATCCTTGTTGCCATATTTCTCGTCGGCCCGCTGCTTCACCGCCTGCCGCCGCGATTCCTTCACATCGCAAATCGTCGTGAACTGGACATCGATTTCCTCAAGAAAGCATCCCAGGTCATACGAGCCGCGGTTGCCGATTCCAATCGCGCCAAGATTGATCCGTTCGCTCGGCGCAACCGCGCCGTCGCGGCCCAGCGCGCGGGCTGGGATAAAAGTTGGCAGTGCGATCGCCGCGCCGGCGGTGGCGGCGGATTTCAGAAAATCACGTCGGTTCATTTTCATTGTTGAGTCTCCAGAGATACCCAACAGATTCACCGCACGCGCCGCACGTTCACAGCGAGATTTTCAATCAGCAACGATTTCTTCTTGTCCCGTTTTCCAGTCGCAGCGCAGCGATGGCTGTCAGTCACAGCGGCGCGCGAATTCTATTTCGTCCACGACGCGTCGCGAAGGAACGGATTGGTCTTTCGCTCGTGACCGATGGTGGTTTCGGGGCCGTGACCGCTGAAAACGCGAACATCGTCGGGCAGTTCGAGCAGGCGATGAAGCGATTTGAGCAGCGTTGGCGCGTGGCCGCCGGGCAGGTCGCTGCGGCCGATCCCGCCGCTGAAAAGGACATCGCCGGTGAAAAGGACCTTTTCCGTGGCGAAGTAAAAGCTGACGCTGCCGGGCGAGTGGCCGGGCGTTTCGATGATCGAATATTCAAGACCGCCATCGGTGAATTTCTGCCCGTCCTTCAAGTCGCGCAAAACTTCTGCCGGCCGCCGGGGCGTGTCATAATATGGCGGCCAGGAGTTCGCGGGCATGAAAGCCCACGCCGAATCGAGCGCCTTGAGTCCGACCGGTGCTGGGAATTGTTCACACACCTTGGCCAGCGCACCGATGTGATCCATGTGCCCGTGCGTGACCAAATAAGCGGCCACCTGCAATTTCTCCCGCCGCAGAAACCCGATGATCCGGTCCGCATCACCGCCCGGATCAACCACGAGCGCGACGCGCGATTCGGGGCGATACAAAATATGGCAGTTCGATTCGAATGCGCCGACCGTCAGAGTTTCGATATGGACCATGAGAACACGTCAGAAAATCTGATAGATGAACGGCGCGATTGCGCCGCCGCTGACGATCAGCAAGGCAATCAACAGCAAGACAAGCACAAGCGGAACGATCCACCATGCCTTGTTCTGCATCGCAAACGTGAAGAACTCGCCAAGCAGGCGGCCGAGATATTTGATGAAACGCACGCGGGTGGCTCCTGATCCTTGCGGCTGGCTGGCGCCTTAAAACAGCGTGTAGATGAACGGCGCGATGCCGCTGCCCGAAATGACAACGACGGCGATGAGCAGCAAAACAAGAATGATGGGCACGATCCACCACGCCTTGTTTTGCAGCGCAAAACTGAAGAACTCACCAATCAAACGCCCGAGATATTTCAAGAATCGCATACTGGCTCCAAAACAGCCCGGATAGTACAGGATCCCCCGCACGGCGCAAGCGGCACATAACCGCGCGCCGACCGCAACTTCCAATCATTGGAAAATCCCGGCATCGCAACTTCCAATCATTGGAAGCCATCGCTATCGTGTCGGCCGTGTCGCATCACCAGATCCATCTCAGCAGTTCGTTCACGCCGCCTGGCGGGACGTCGCGCGTGGATGGTTTGCTCGCGCCTCGCGCGATGCGTGGCGTTCGGCGAAGCCGTGGGCGGTCGTCGTTCCGTCGCGTCCGTTCGCCGCATTGCTCAAGCAAAGACTCCTCGCAGAAAAAATTCCGTTGGCCGCGGTGGGTTTCTGGCTGCCTGGCGATGCCCGCGATTTTCTCGCCGCGAAGATTTCCACGCCAGCACGCATCGCCGTGCGCGAGCACTTGCACCTGCTTCTTTCGATCATCGCCGCAGAACACGGCGACTCGCCAACCGCCCGCGCCATCGCGCGCGACCCGTCGCGCATCATGCGAACCCTCGACTCGCTCGCGAGTGCCGGGATGGAATTACCTGTCGATTTGCCCGCGGAAGCGAAAGCAATCGCCAGCAGATTTTTCGCCCGCCTGCGCGCCCTCGGTTGGACCACCGTCCAGCAACTCGACTGGCAACTGGCCAACGAAGGGAGATCGCGTACCCCCTCGTCATCATCTTGTATTGAATCGCTTCTCATTCTCGGTTTCGACGGCCTCCACTGGGAACTCTGGCCTCTGCTGAACGCGACCGTCCGCGCCTCGGAAAACGCTGACGTGATTCTGAACCAGCCGCGCTACAAAGCCGAACAGATTGATCAAGCCTGGATCGGCTCGTGGGAACAAGAATTCGGGGCCGCGGAATCGCTCGGTGCCGCCGCCATGGTCGGTCGTCCATTCGCTTCGCTCTCAGAAAAAATGGAAAACCCGCAGGCCGAAATCCGCGTCGAATTGCCACGGGCCGATGTCCTCATCGGTCGCGATCTCCGCGAACAATCCGAGGCGATCGTCGCCCGCGCCGCAACGTGGCTCGCGACTGAAAAAGTCGCCCGACTCGGCATCATCGTTCCCGCCGCCGGCCCGCTAGCCCGCGAAATCTCCACGCGACTTCTTCAACGCGGAATTACCCATTTCGACGCCATCGGCCGCACCGCAACACCGGACGATGAATCGCAACAATGGCGCGCATGGCTCGGACTCCAGCGCGAACCAAAACTCGGCCCGCTCCTGAAAGTGACGCGGACTGCCGGCCCGCAATTCGAAGAAACGATCGAATCTGCCTATGGGGAGCTCCTCACTGACGACCTCGCCGTCATCGCTGCGTGGCTCGCCGCAAGCCCGCGCGAAACTCACAAACAGGCTGCGAAACAACTTTCCGAAATCGCACTGCTTCCGGCCACCGCGACGTTAGCCGAATTCATCGAAGCAACTCGAAACGCAATTACGAAAAACAACTGGCGCGAACTTCTCGCGCAATTTGATGAACAATCTCAGGTCATCGGCGAAATCGGCGGCGAAAAGATTTCGCGTTCACTCTTTCTCGACTGGCTCGCCTCCGTCACCGACACCGCATCGCGCCAACGCGACCCACGAACAACAAATCCGTTCGCGATTGTTCAATTGCTGCCCGTCGCCCATGCCGAAGGCCAGACCTGGTCTCACCTGATTCTCGCCGATCTCAACGAAGGCCGCTGGCCGCCAACTTTTGATCTGCCCGGATTTCTCCGCGAAGACGAAATCGCCGCGATCAATCGCGACGCCGTTGAAACAGGAAATCAGGGTGAAGGCCACCTGGCTGCAAAATCCGGCCGTGCGCTGCTGCTCGGCCCGAACGAACGCCGCGCGCTCGCCCGGCGCCAGTTTTACAACCTCGTTGAATCGCCTGCCGCGGCCATCGCCGTTACCGCCGCGCTTGAGAATGACGAAGACTCCCGCGGACTTGGCCCGAGTGATTTCCTTTCGCATCTGTATTTCACTCAAACCGGCGAGCCGCTCACCGAATCGCGCGCCGCACTGATTCAATCCGCCACGCAACGCTGGCTCGAAAGCGAAAGTGAAGCGGACATCCTGCCCGCAGATGCCGGACAAACCCGCATCGCATTCGACTCTCGCCGCGCGGAAGAAGTCCCATTTGGCGAGTACGAATTTGCTTTGCGCTCGCCGCCGTCCGGTCCGCTCATCATCGCCTGCAAAAAATGGGAAACCGCCATCAAGAGTCCCGCCATAGTCTGGCTCGCGCACGTTCTCGGTGTCGAAAAAGGAACTGATTTTCTCGAAGGTGACCGATGGCCGCTCACGACCGGCATCTGGGTTCACGCCTGGATGCGTGACGCGATTGGCGCCAATCCACCCGAAAAACTCATCCGCCGTCCCGATGACAAAACAATGCTCGCCCAACTTCGTCGCGCCTCGTCGCGAACGCGTACATTTGCCGAACGGGCATTCGGCGCGGCGAATCGCCCGCTGCCCGATTGGTGGCAATCCGGCTGGGCGCGCGCATCGTGGATCGCAGGCGAACTTGCGCAACGCGTCGCGGAAATTCCCGACTGGCCGTTCGCCGCAACTGAATGGAAACTTCCCAAGCCGACAGAAATCAAAATCGGCGCGGCAACACTTCGCGTCAGCGGTCGCATGGATTTTGTTGTCTCGCATGACGAACTTTTCGCGCCCGGATCGCGCCTCTGGCTCTTCGATTTCAAGACCGGCGCCGACAAGCCGCTTAGACCCAAAGATCTCTTCAAGAAATTCGCGAAAGGCGGCGGTGGCCTCCAACTCGCGCTTTACGCACTCGCACTTCGCGCGATTGGTGCCGCCGATGTCGCGATCACATTGCTCACGCCCGAAACCGAAGTTGAACAGCAACTGAATCTGGCGGACGTCGAGAGCCTCAAGGCTTTCTGGCGCGGCCTCGCGCGGATGCAGGACACCGGAATTTTCGGAATGCGCGGCGAACTTCGTTCCGAATTCAGCCACGTCGAAACGATGCCGCTGGCCACGCTCCAAATTGGCGAAGATCTGCTGGAGGAAAAATGGGCACTCACGCATCCTGACTTAATACCCAATGACCAAGCGACAATGGCCAATGACGAAGGACACGGGACGAAGGACAAATGACGCCGACGTTCCCATCCGATCAGGCAACGCGCGACCGCTTCATTTCCGAAGTGGATAAAAACTTCTCTGTCATCGCACCCGCCGGCGTCGGCAAAACCAAGGCGATTGTTGATCGCGTCGTCGCCATCGCGACCGGGCCGCACGCGAAAGACTGGCTGCCGAAACTTATCGTTGTCACCTACACAAAGAAGGCCGCGGACGAAATGCACCAGCGGGCGCGAAACGCGATCATCGAACGCAAGGTGGATCTCGCGACGCTGTCGCAATTCAACCGCGCTTTTTTTGGAACGATCCACAGCTTCTGTGTAAAACTACTGAAATCGCACGGCCACCTCATCGGCCTGCCCGGCGCGATTGATGCGATTGAAGACACGGACGAAATCTGGGCCGCGTTCGTGCGGCAACTCGATGTCGTCGCACCGGACTTTCCAATGATTGGAAAACAGCAGTGCCTTCGCTTCCAATCATTGGAAAAAATTCTAAAACTCGCGCGCCGCATCCGCCGCGATAACGCAATCGCGACGATTCCTCCGTTCGGCGAATTTGCGATGCCGCGGCTCGATGTACTCTTCGCTCATCAGGCAAAGGGCAACGCGAAAATTGGCGTCGAGCGCACGAAAGAAAATCTGCGGCGGTGGAAGAAGCTTTGTGAAAGCGATGCGCCGTTTGTGCCGATGCCGGAGTGTTCAACGAAGGCAAAGGAATTCGTTGCGCTTTGGGAGAACGCCTTTGCGCCGCTCGACGCATGGATCAAGAATGCAAGCTGGCGGATCGCCATCAGCGTCGCGCAGGAATTTCGCGCATATCGCGTTGCAAAGGGACAGCTCACCTACGACGACCAGATTGACCTCACGCTCGATCTCGTGCGCGATATCCACGCTGGCGTGCGGCTGCGCGCGGAAAACTCCCGCGTGATTCTCGACGAGGCGCAGGACGCCGATCCGGCACAGTTCAACATCCTGCTGGAACTCGCGAAGTCCGAATTGAACTCGCCGCCTGCGGCAGGCCGTTTCTGCATGGTCGGCGATCCACAGCAGTCCATCTACGGCTCGCGGGCGGACCTCGCGCACTACGCTGCCGTGCGCAAGAAGCTACTTCGCGAAAATGCGGCGGAAGAAATCAATTTCGACGTCACGTTCCGCTGCGACCGCTCGATCATCGATGCGGTGAACACGCTCGCCGCGCCGATGCTCGATGGCGAAAACGGACAGGCGGAATTTTACAAACTGCAAGCGCGACCGAACGCAGGGCCAGGGCAGGTTGTACGGATCGAGCCGCCGCCGATACCGCCGAAGAATGAAGATAAAAAACCGGGCGTTGATGAAATCGCATTTCATGAAGCACGGCAGCTTGCGCGATGGATTCGCGAGCAGGGCCTCGAAAAGTTCGGCGCGAATTTGTGGTCGGATGTCGCGATCCTCTGTCCGCGCCGCCGCTGGCTCACGCCGATTCAACAGGCGCTTCATGAAGAGAACTTGATTCCGCAGCTTCATTCCGATTGTGCGATCCGCGGCGACGCGCCGGCCTACGCGTGGTTCACCGCGCTCGTCGCGATCATGGCCAATCCGGACGACACGTTCGAAGTCGTCGGCGTCCTTCGCGAAATTTTCGGAATTTCTGATGACGCACTCGCACGTTTTGCGCGCAGCGATGGAGAAAGATTCCAAATTGAAACCACAGATAACACAGATGTCACAGATAGTGATTTGGAATCTGTGTCATCTGTGAAATCTGTGGTTCGACGTCTTTCTGAAATTCGGAACGAAATTGTTTCGATGCCGCTACGCGATGCGATGCATCGGTTGGTTGGCGCGACATCGCTTCGTGAACGGCTGACTGCAATCGACGCGGAAACGGAAGAGATTGATAGCTTGCTGGCGCAGGCGAGCATTGTGGAATCGAACGGGGATTCGCTTGCTGATTTTGCGGAAATGTTGCGCGATGGATTTGAGGCGGAGCTGCCAAACCGGCCGGTTCAAGAAAATGCGGTTCAGCTCATCACCTGCCACATGGCAAAGGGCCTGCAATGGGAAGCTGTGATATTGCCGATGATGTTCCGTTCGATTTCGACGGTCGCGGATTATCCGGCGGTTCTACAAGGCGGCCCGGGGCAATTGCCGCGCGTTGTCTTCAGCAGCGATGATGTCGGCGATCTCGATGAAGTTCTCGAGCTGAAGCGGCGGCAGGAAACGCAGCGATTGCTTTATGTCGCGATGACGCGCGCGAAGAAGACGCTCGTGCTGGTGGATGACCGTCATCTGATTTCGCGAAAGAAACCGAATGATTCCTTCGCCGATTTGCTGGGGCTTATCGACAAAGACGGGAACGTGATTTTCAACAAATTCTGGGAAAATCTTCCCGCCGAATTGATCGCGCCAGGGCGAGAAAAGAAATCCGCCGCGGAAAAAATCGAGCTCGATTTGCCGCAGCTCGATGGAAAAGAGCTGGTAACCGCCGCAGAAAAATCATCCGCGGGCCCGTCACGCGTACTTCCGTATGCGCTCGCGGAAACGCAGCACGATCTGGAGCGCGACGAACGGCGCGATGAGCCACGCCCGGACGATGCGGAGGCAGCACGGCTCTACGGAATCTGGTGGCATGAATTGATGGAATCGCTCGACTGGCACGCGCCGGACACGCACGAGAAAATCGTGAAAGAACATCTTGTGCGATGTCCGCGGCCGGAGCGCGGCGCACGTGAATGGAAGATCTTTTGTGATGCGAATCTGATGATCCGCCTGATTTCGTCGGCTGCAATCGTTCATCGCGAAATGCCGTTCCTGTTCAATCGCTCGGCCCGCGAATGGATGGAAGGCGTGATGGATCTTGCGATTTTCTATCCGTCGGAAAACCGCTGGCTGATTCTCGACTGGAAGACAAATCTCGTCGCGCCGGATCAGGTTGATTCGCTTCGCGGGCTTTATTCGCCGCAACTCGGCGCGTATTCCGAAGCGTTGGGCGCGATCACCGGAATGAACGTGGAGACGGGAATTTATTCGACGGCGACAGGCGCGTGGATTCCGATGTGACAAATTTCCAATGATTGGAATAGTTGGGTGCGAGAAGTTCCAATGACTGGAAAACTTGTTGCGGGTGCTTGAATCGCCTTGGTCGAATCGTTACGGTTTCGGGCCACATCTGGAGACATCGCATGGATACAACGACTGGAAAATCGGCGGGCGGCCGGCTGTTCATCATGATGGTGCTGGAGTTTTTCATCTGGGGCGCGTGGCTGCCGCTGATTTATGGCTATCTGCCAAGCCTCAATTTTACGCCGGCGCAAATTTCACTGGTCCTCAACGCGTTTCCCATCGCGGCGATTGTCGGCATGTTTTTCAGCAATCAATTCGCCGACCGGAATTTTTCGGCGGAAAGATTTCTGGCGTTCAGCCATTTCGTTGGCGGTCTGGCGATGCTCGGCATGGGCTGCACAAAATCGTTTGTGCCGTTCGTCACGTTGATGTTCATCCACTGCCTGCTTTATGTGCCGACGCTTTCCATCGTGAACTCGATCGCGTTCGCAAATCTTCGCGATCCGCAAAAGGAATTCGGACCGATTCGCATGGGCGGCACGATCGGATGGGTTCTCGCGGCGTGGCCGTTCACATTTATTTTCGTTGATTGGAACAAGGTCCACGCGGCGAATCCGCACGGCCTCAAGGACTGGCTCGGAACGGTTCTCGGCAGCGGACTGGCGGGCGACGCTCTGAAGCTCGCGACGCATTGGACGTTTGTCGTGGCGGGCATTGCGTCGCTTGTGCTCGCGGCGTTCAGCCTCACGCTGCCGCACACGCCGGCAAGAAAGAAGAGCGAAGGCGCTGTCGAAGGTCTCGCATGGCTCGAGGCGATCAAGTTGCTCAAGCATCCGTTCATTCTCGTGCTGTGGATCGTCACGTTCGTGGACGCGTTCGTGCTCTATTGCTATTTCAATTGGACAGGCATGTTCCTCGGCGAGGCAACCGCGAAAGGCGGCGTTGGAATTCCGGGCAACTGGATCATGCCGGTGATGAGCGTCGGCCAGATCGCGGAAATTCTGACGATGTTGATTTTGGGCGCGACACTGAAGAAACTCGGCTGGCGCGCGACGATGATCGTCGGCATCCTTGGCCACGCCGCGCGATTTGCGGTTTATGCGTATCTTCCCAATCAGCCGTGGCTGATCGTCGTCGTCCAGCTCTTGCACGGCGTCTGCTATGCGTTTTTCTTTGCGACTGTTTTTATTTTTGTGGACGCCTATTTCCCGAAGGACGCCCGCGCAAGCGCGCAGGGACTCTTCAACATGATGATTCTCGGCCTCGGTTCGCTCACCGCAAATTCGGTCTGTCCCTGGTTGATGCAGGAAGTGTTCGTGAAGAGACAACTCGTGAACGGCGTGCTCGTCAAAGTCGCGGGCGAAACGAATTTCCACAGCATGTTCATGCTGCCATGCCTCATTGCCATCGGCGCATCGCTCGCGCTCGCGTTGTTTTTCCGTCCGCCCGCCATTGCTGATTCATCGGCGGTGAAAACGGAACATTGAAAGGAAAGTCCATGAAACCAACAGCAATTTCGCGCCGAGACATGCTCAAGAAAAGCGCGGTCGCCGCATTCGGATTCACCATCGTTCCGCGATACGTGCTTGGCGGACCGAACACGACCCCGCCGAGCGAACAGATCACACGCGCGATCATCGGCGTCGGCGGCATGGGCAGAGGGCACATTGGCTACAACTACGGCCCGCTGCTGGCGGTCGCCGATGCGGATGCAAAGCATCTGGAAGCCGGCGTCGCGCAGGCCAACAAGGACGGGAAGAACGACTGCAAGGGCTATCGTGACTGGCGCGAGCTTCTTCAACGAAAGGACATTGATGTCATCGAAATCGCGACGCCTCCGCACTGGCACGCGCTGATGAGCATCGCCGCGGCCGCCGCAGGCAAGGATGTCTGGTGCGAGAAGCCGATGACGCGGACGATCGCCGAGGGCGAGGCCGTCGTGCGCACGATTGCAAAATACAAACGAATGTTCCGCATCAACACATGGTTTAGATTTCAAAGCGAGTTTTATGGGTCCGGTTCAACCGCGCAGCAGTACAAAAAACTTGTGAAATCAGGCCTGCTCGGTGACGGGCCGCTGACGATGACGGTTGGCGCATGCACCGGATTCGACTGGAAACTGGCGGCCTGGAGCGGGAAGAAAAATCTCGAAACGCAACCGGTGCCGCCGGAACTCAATTACGACATGTGGCTCGGTCCGGCGCCTGTGAAACCCTACAACGCACACCGTGTTCACGGCTCTTTTCGCGGTTACTGGGATTATGACGCGGGCGGACTTGGCGACATGGGCCAGCACTATCTCGATCCGGCACAATACATCCTTGGCAAGGACAACGAAAGTCCCGTCGAAGTGATTCCCGACAGCGAGCCGCAGGACAAAGACGCGGTTTCGCCGTGGCGCAAAATCACGATCAAATACGCCGATGGCACGACGATCATTCTCGATGGCGTTTCACCGGGCGATGCGAAAATTCCGTACATCGAAGGTCCGAAGGGAAAAGTTTTCAAGGCCTGGCAGTCCGATATTCCAGATTTGAAAAAAACAATTTTCGGGATGCCGAAGATTGAGCCGGAAGGCCCGACGGAATTTGCCGAGTCGGTGAAGACGCGAAAGAAATTTGTGCTCAACGAAATCATCGCGCATCGCTCTTGCACCATCGTCAACATCGCTTCGACGTCCGTTCGTTGCGGACGTCCGTTGAAATTTGACCCGAAGAAACAGCGCTTCATCAACGATGCTGAAGCAAATGCGTACGTTGAACAGCCGATGCGCGCGCCATGGAAACTGCCGTCGAAGAGCTGGCTGTTTGGTTAATTGCATCGAGGACGACGATGAAGAAATTAAAAGTGATTGTGGTTGGTTGCGGCAACATGGGTTCGTCGCATGCGAAAGCGTTTCACGCGATTCCGGGATTTGAACTGGCCGGCCTCGTGGACAAGTGGCCGGAAGGCCGCGGCAAACTCGCGAAATCGCTCGGCGGAATCGCGGAATTCGACGACTACGAAAAAGCGCTTGCCATCGTGAAACCTGATTGCGTCGCGGTCTGCACTTATCCCGACACGCACGCCGATCTCACGCTCAAAGCTTTCGCGGCGGGCTGCCATGTTTTTACCGAGAAGCCCGTTGCCGTCACAGTCGCACAGGCCGAGGCGGTCGTCGCTGCTGCGAAGAAGGCGAACAAGAAACTCGTCATCGGTTACATCCTCCGCCATCACCCATCGTGGATTCGTTTCATCGAAATCGCGAAATCACTCGGCAAGCCGTTGGTCATGCGGATGAATCTGAACCAGCAAAGCTCCGGCGCGATGTGGAACACGCATTTGAACCTGATGAAATCCATGTCGCCGATTGTGGACTGCGGCGTTCATTATGTTGACGTCATGTGCCTGATGACCGGCGCGCGGCCCGTACGCGTGAGCGCGATCGGCGCGCGGCTCACGAACGAAATTCCGGAAGGCATGTACAACTACGGCCAGTTGCAGGTCGCGTTCGACGACGGCTCTGTCGGCTGGTACGAAGCCGGCTGGGGCCCGATGATGAGTGAGACCGCGTTCTTCGTGAAAGACGTCGTCGGCCCGAAAGGCTGCTGCAGCATCGTCGCGAAGAAGGCCGGCGGCGACAAGAAGTCCTCCGACATTGATTCGCACACAAAGACCGGATCACTGCTGCTCCACCATGGCGAATTGAACGTCGAGCGGAAATTCACGAAGGCCGATGAGACCATCGACCTGACCGACGAGCCGGATCACAACGAGCTTTGCGTCCGCGAGCAGAAATATTTCCACCGCGCGATCACGGAAAACCTCGACCTGACCGACCACATGCGCGACGCCGTCAACAGCCTCCGCATCGTGCTGGCCGCCGATGAATCGGCGCGCACAGGCAAAACCGTGGAGTTGAAATGACCGCGACTTCCAATCATTGGAAACCAGCGGCCCGCAGACTTCCAATCATTGGAAATTTTCTGCGCGTCGTCGCGATCCTTCTGGTCGCGACGTTTGCGCGCGGCGTGGAACAGAAGCACGTCAAGCTGCTCGCAGTCGGCAACAGTTTCTCCCAAAACACCACGCACTACCTGAAGGACATCGTCGATGCTGGCGGCGACAAGCTGACGTTCGGAACGATTTCCATCGGCGGCTGTCCACTTGAGAAGCACTGGACGAACGCGCTGGCGTTTCAGAACGGCTCCACCGACAAGGAAGCACTCAAGTGGAAATTGCTGGTGTCGGAAAAGTGGGACTTCGTGACGATCCAGCAGCAGAGCCTCATGAGCTGCCAGGTCGAAACCTTCCGACCGTTTGCGAAGCAGCTTCACGACTACATCAAATCGCAGGTGCCGACGGCCGAGGTGCTGGTCCACGAAACCTGGGCCTACCGCGCCGATGATCCGCTCTTCAAAAAAGATTTCACGCAGCAGGACATGTACTGGCAACTGCGAAACGCCTACGAAACCATCGCCGCCGAAATCGGCTCCCGCGTCATCCCCGTCGGCGACGCGTTCGAGAACGCGCGGCGCGACAGCGCGTGGGGCGGCGTGTTTCCCGATCCGAAATTCGACAGCAAGAAAGCGGAATTCCCCGCCCTGCCGGATCAGACGCACTCGCTGAATGCCGGCTGGTCATGGACGAAGGACAAGAGCGGCAAGCAGGTCTTGAAGTTCGACGGCCACCACGCCAACACCGCCGGCGAATATCTCGGCGGGTGCGTCTGGTACGAACTCATGTTCGGCCACAGCGTCGTCGGAAACAAATTTCACCCGAAGGAAATCACCGCCGCCGACGCGGCAATTCTCCAGCGCATCGCGCACCAAACCGTGGGCGAGGGATTGAAACCTGCGAAGGCAAGTCCGTGAGCGCGACGGCGCAGTGCATTCAACGGATGCTGCAAGCTGGATGCGGAATATTGACTGCATAATGCAGTCAGAATATGTTGCGGACATGAAAACACTGACGATTCGTGACGTGCCTGACGAGGTGTATGAGGCAATCTGCGCACAGGCGGAGGCGGGCCATCGCAGCATTCAGCAGCAGGTCAGGCAGGTACTGGAAAAGGAAGCGCGCCTGCGCGGCGGCGGATTTCTTCAGGCCGCCGAGAAGTGGCGCGCGAAGTTCGCAGGCCGCAAAATGGGCGGCACGGTCCAGGACATCCGGGCGGGACGGGCGCGACGGTGAAGCTCTACACGCTCGATGCATCGGCATGGCTGCGGCTGTTCCTTCACGACGGCCCGGTTCCCGAATCGCTCGGGGCCGTCGCCGCGGATGCCGACGCGGGCGAAGCCGCCTTTGTCGCGCCGGAGTTGATCCTCGTCGAGGCGGCGCATGCGCTGCATCGCAAGCGGCAGCGCGGCGTGATTTCGGATTCCGAATTGAAGGCTTTGTGGGCCGACATGCGGCGGACACCGATTGATCTGATCCGGCATTGGGATCGCATGGATTCCGCCCTGGCCCTGGCGGGAGAGCACAAATTGACGGTCTATGACGCGCTCTATCTGGCCGTGGCGCGGCACACGGGCGCGCGTTTGTTTTCGATGGATGATGATCTGGCGGCGGCTGCGCGAAAGTGTAATCTGGCCGCATCTTGACAAAACGCGCCAATATTCGAGTGAGTTTCAACAGGAGGCAGCAATGACAAAGAGAATCCTGAGCATCGCAATGATCGGAACGGCGACGAGTGTATTCGCCGGAGACTGGCAGCCGCTGTTTGACGGCAAGACGCTGAATGGCTGGGAAGGCGCGACGAATGGCTATCACGCCATTGACGGCGGCGTTCTTCAGTGCGTGAAGGCGGGCGGCGGAAAGATTGTCACGAGCAAGGACTACGCGGACTTCGAGGTGGAGTTCGATTTCAAGCTGACGCCGGGCGCGAACAACGGCCTCGGCATCCGCTGCAAACTTGCGGGCGATGCGGCGTATGACGGGATGGAAATCCAGATTCTCGATGACGATTCGCCGCAATACGCGAAGCTGCACGAATACCAGTATCACGGTTCGATCTACGGCGTCGTGCCGGCGAAGCGTGGTCATCAGAAGCCCGTTGGCGAATGGAATCACGAGCGCGTTCTCGCGGTCGGCGACCACATCGTCGTCGAGCTGAACGGCACGATCATCACCGAGGGGCATCTGGACCCGATCAAGGAAACGATGGACGGCAAGAAGCATCCCGGTCTGCACGCGCCCAGCGGCCGCATCGGATTTCTTGGACACGGCGCCGATGTATTCTTCAAGGACATCCGCGTGCGCGAACTCGGCAAGGACGAGAAGCCGACGGCGTGTGTCGAGCAGGACCGCAACCGGAATCTCTGCGTTGCCGCCGGCGAGCACCTGCCGGGCACGCCGGACAATACGCCGCCCGCAGGATTCACCGCACAGTTCAACGGCAAGGACCTCGCGAACTGGAAGGGACTCGTCGCGAATCCGATTCAGCGCGCGAAGATGACGAAGGAGCAACTGAAGACCGCCCAGGAGAAGGCCGATGAATCCATGCGCGCGCACTGGAAGGTCGAGAACGGCGAACTCGTGTTCGACGGCAAGGGACAGAGCCTCTGCACCGCGAAGGACTACGGCGATTTTGAAATGTATGTGGACTGGAAGATTCCCGCGCACGGCGACAGCGGCATCTATCTTCGCGGCTCGCCGCAGGTCCAAATATGGGACACGGAGAACGCACGCGAATCCAAGAACGGCGCGGACAAAGGCTCGGGCGCGCTCTGGAACAACCAGAAATCCGGCAACCGCCCGCTGGTGAAGGCGGACAATCCCGTCGGCCAGTGGAACACGATGTTCATCCGCATGGTCGGCGACAAAGTCACCGTCTATCTCAACGGCAAGCTCGTCCTCGAGAACATCGTGATGGAAAACTACTGGGACCGCAGCCAGCCGATCTTCCCCACCGGCCAGATCGAGTTGCAGAACCACGGCGGCCCGCTCTGGTTCAAGAACGTTTATTTGCGCGAACTGCCGCGCTGATCTCTGACCTCAGAAAAGAAAACGGCGGCACGTGGTGCCGCCGTTTTCTTTTGTTCTGATGACTTCGCTTACTCTTTCGCGACTTCAGCCGCGATCTTGTCGAACGCCGTTACGCACTTCGGCATCGTTTCGTCGAGATGGGCGAGATCGCCGTGCTCATATTCCATGTTCATGAAGCCGTGGAAACCCTGGCGCTTCAGCTCTTCCATCATGCCCTTGACGTTCGCGATGCCGGTGCCGAAGACGACGTCGGATTTCTTTTCGTCGAGGTCCTTGAAGTGGCACTCAATGACGCGGCCTTCGAGCAGCTTGAAGTTCTCGATGGGGTTCTTGCCGGCGCGGAGCCAGTGGCCGGTATCGGAGCAGGAGCCGCAGTTCTTGCTGAGGCCCTTGCAGGCTTCGAGCACCTTGTCGGCCGGCCACGACTGCGGATGATTGTGCAGCGCGATCTTGATGCCGGTTTCCTGCGACATCTTGTCCAGTTCCGGCGTCGGCGTCACTTCGGTCACGAGCACTTTCAGGCCGACTTTCTGGGCCCATTTGAAATGTTTCTTCATTCCGGCTTCATCCATCGGAATTCCGCTCACGCCGAAGCTGCCGATGATGATTCCGCACGCGTTCGCCTTGGCGAGCAGTTCGGAAATCTCCGCATCGCTCATGCCTGGGCCGATTTTGGTTTCCGCGCCGGGCTTCATCTTCTGGCCCGGGAACATCTCGAGATATTTGATCCCGAACTTCTGGCAGCGTTCCATCGTCTCGAACGTCGTCAGCGCGCGGTAGGTCCAGCACTGGATTCCGAGCTTGAAGCCGAGCTTCTCGGCGGCGGAGTCGTCGCGCTGGGCGCGCACGGTGGTTGTCATCATACCTACGGTCAGGGCGGCCACGAGGGCCAGAGTCATTCTTCGCATTTCATTTTCCTTTCGGTTGGGTTGATCAGTCGCCCGCCTGGGGCGGGACACTCTCCATTCGCCGCAGTGCCGCGATTCTCGCGAGCACCGGCGGATGGCTGTATTCCAGAAACACCTTCAGCGGGTGCGGCGTCAGGTTCGACAGATTGTCCACCGACAGCTTCTTCAGCGCGGCGATCATCGTCTCGCCGGTGCCGGTCGTCTTCGCCGCGAAGGCATCCGCCTCGTACTCGTGCTTCCGCGAAAGCATATTTCCGAGCAGCCCGAGCACCATCGAGATCGGCGAATAGAGGAACCCGAAAAACAGCAGCCCGGCATAAATCGGCGGCTGCCCATGCACGCCCTCGAACGGAACCTTGAACGCCTCGTAGAGCCGCGGCTGGTTGATGAACAGCGACAGTATCCAGAACATCAGCAGCGACGACGCCAGCGACACAACGATGAATTTGCGGATATGCCCGAGCTTGTAGTGCCCCACCTCGTGCGCCAGCACGCCGACAAGTTCGGGGACCGTGTGCTTCTCGATGAGCGTGTCAAACAGCGCGATCCGCTTCGTGCGCCCGAAGCCAGTGAAGTACGCGTTGCTCTTCGTCGAGCGCTTCGATCCATCGATCTTGAAGATGCCGGAGAGCGACACCTTCTGCTCCGCCGCATAGCTCTCGATCGCCCGCCGCAGCTCCCCGTCTTCGAGCGGCGTGAATTTGTTGAACATCGGCAGGATCACCACCGGCGCGATATACATCAGCACCAGCTGGAACACCGCCAGCGCTCCCCATGCATACAGCCACGCCAGCGGCCCCGCGTGTACGAAGAACCACAAAACCCCTGCCAGCACTGCGCCGCCGAGGATCGCGCCGAGAAGCAGCTCCTTGAAGATGTCCGCGATGAACGTCGCGACCGTCGTCTTGTTGAACCCGTAGCGCGCCTCGATCACGAACGTGTCATAAATCTTGAACGGCATCCCGACGACCAGCGAAAGCCCGCCCAGGATCGCCGCGAACACCAGCCCCGTCGCGATCATTCCCCAACCCGCCGAGCGCGCCAGCGAATCCGCCAGCCGGAAACCGCCCAGCAGGATGAACCCGATCGTCAGCGGCAGCATGATCGTGGACTGCAGCGACTCGAACCGCGTCCCCTCGCGCAGATACCGCTGCGACTTCGCATACTTCTCCGCATCATACACCCCGCGGAACTCCTCCGGGATCTCCGGGCTCAGCCGCCGCAGATTCAGCCGCTCGACCACCGCCTCCAGCACATAATCGAACACCAGCAGCGCGATGACAAAAATAAGATAACCGTTCATGAAAGTTTCCAATGATTGGAAAACTCAGGCTGCGGCATTTCCAATCATTGGAAAAGACAATTCATGCGGAGCCCCCGCCGCACCGCACCCGGGACGGACGCGGCATCCCTGCCGGCGGCGCTGCTACTTGATCGCGTTGCCCGACACTTCCACTGCCTTGTACCAAAACAGGAAGGGCGGCAGCGGGAACACCAGCACGCTGGTCTCGTGTGACTGCAGGTCCGTGGTCTTCGTGGCCCCCAGCGCCTTGCTGCTGGCCGTGGTCATGTCCACCACGGTATCGAGCCTGACCGTGTCCTTGAACGCCAGCTGCTGCCCGGGATGGTCCGTGCTTCCCGTGAAAATAGGGATGATCTTGAGCCAGTAGATCCCCCAATTGCTCCCGTTCAGATGCGCAATCGACGTTCCGCTCTGCGTCAATTGCTGCCCGTTCAACTTCTGGGCAACATCAACGCTTGCGCACCCCGCGGCCAGCGCCCCCACTGCCACACACAATGCCCCAACCACATGCTTGTTCTTCATACCCGCATTCCTTTCCCATGAAAACCCCACCACCCATCACCCAAAACGCACCACCAAGAGCCGCAAACTAAGCCATCCCGCCCGGAACGCAACCCGCCCCCGCGCCCCCGGGGCGGTCACATCACAACCCCGCCCCGCCTCCGTCCGCGGAAGTCGCGCCCGGCCCGGTCGGGGCGATGCGGATCAGGCCATGGAAATCCCCAACGAACCGGGTATCGCCCTGTTTCCCCGCTGCCGACACCGTCAGCTCCACCGGAAACTCCCTGCCGTCCCGATGCAGCGCCGTGGTGGCAAACCGCTGATTGATCACCGTCGCCTTGCCCGTGGTGATATAGCGTGCCAACCCGGCCACATGGGCATCGCGGTGCTGCGGCGGCACGATGGTGAACGTCAGCGAGCGCCCGAGAATCTCGGACTTCTTCCAGCCAAACAGCAACTCTGCCGGCTCATTCCAGTCCGTGATGAACCCCTTCGCATTCACCGACACCAGCGCATCCGCAATCACCGGCTCATCATTACATGTACTCATACAATCCTCCCCACCATAAACTCCCCCGGGGAAACGGCCCTTCCGACGGGCCGCCCCCGGGACCTGCGACCGCGCCACCGGGGCGCGGCCACATCACATCGCCATCAGGCACCCGGCGCGGGCGGGGGCGGGGGCGTCGGGGCCGGTGGCGGCTCCTCGGCGCTCGCCGCTTCCTTGAGGATGGACTGATCAATCACATCCGCCAGTCGCTCGGGTTCGCCGAGGAATTCACCCGCGAAAAACAGCAGATTCCTCGTCAACTGGATTTCCAGTGCGCCGCGTGCCGCTTCGCGGGCGCGGATGGCATCAGCCACTTCGCCCTTCTGCTCATTCTGCCCGCCGCGCGCCGCCAGGAACGCCGCCT
>CAIVKH010000143.1 GCA_903906425.1 uncultured bacterium | reverse complement strand
GGCCGCGCGGGTGATCGTGGATCGCGGGAACCCGGCGAAGAAGAAAGACACGCCGCCGACTCCGCCGACGCCCTAGGCGGGCAGCAAGAAAAGCTGGAACGAAGCCCCGGCCCGCCAGAGCGGACCGGGGTTTTTGTTTGGTGCAGTGCGGCGCCCGTGGCCTGGATGAAACCGCATCCTTCATTTTTTTGCCAATGATTGGAAGTTTGCGCGCGCGGTCTTTTCCAATGATTGGAAGTCTTCGTTCGCGCGGTCCGGTCAGCTCACCGTTTCTACTTCGCCTGCGACGGCGGCAGCTCGACGGCGGATTCGATCTGGCGGAGGAAATCCTCGCTGGTGGAACCGATGCGGACGGCGAGCGTGGCCGGCTTCGCGCCGCGCAAATTTTCCGACGCGACTTTGATCAGGATGCGGTTCCAGTCCTTCTTCAGCGGAAGATTTTCGAAGGCGTAGCGCGTGCGATAGTCCGCCGGCTCGGTGCGGGCCGGCGCGATTTCGCGGCCGTTGAGAAACAGGCGGCACTTGTCGGCCGCATAGCAGAACATCGTGAAGCGCGGCGCATCGGGGCCGTCGGCCAGCAGGTCGTCCAGCGCGCGCGGGCCGCGGATCGAGAAGCTGAAATAGACCGCGAACGCGCCGGATTCCGCGCCGGTCTGTTTCATCTCGTGCAAAACAAAACGATCGCGGCTCGGACAGTTGACCGGTTGCCACAGGAGATCGCCTGTGCGCGCGCCGGAAGCCGGGCGCACCGCCGCCTCGCCGATGAAGTCTTTCGTCACCGCTTCGTCGAGATTCGCCGCGGCGAAGCGGCCGATGGCGAGCGCGTTGATGAGCGCGTTGCGATCATCGAATGCCGGAGTCGGAACGTTGACCGGCTGGCCGAGTTTGATACCGGCATTCGTGAGAAGTTTCCGCCAGAAGGAATCGGCATTGTGCGATGCGACGCGATAGTCGAGCGAACACACGACGAGTTTCCCTTTGCCCCAATCGCATTCGACAAGCGCCGCGCCCGACGGTTTGACGAGATGCTCATCCAGTACGACGGCCGCGCACTTCGCTTTCTCCGGCGCATTGTTGAACTCGGCCCAGTCGGCTTGACTCGCGCTAAGCAGCAACCGCGCGCCATCAATCAGCGGGCTTTCAATGCCGTGTTTCTGGATGAACCGATCGGCCCCGTCCTCGGCAAAATAAAGATCGGGCAGCGTGAACGAGGCCGTCCACGGAAGCGTAGCGTCGGGAACCAGCGCGGTTGCGGTGCGATCCGTCAGCCGGACCGGCGCGGAAAATAAACTGGCGGGCGGATCACCGGGACCGAGCATCGCCAGCACGGTTCCGCCGGCGTTGCGAACGCTATCGAGAATCTGCTTTGCCTGCGCGAGTGCGGCGCTGCTCATCGCGCCGGCATCAACAATCGTGAAATCCTGCGCGCCCTCCGCAAGCGGCACGCCGAGCGCGATCAATCGCCGCGCAAGTGCGCCGCTGCGATCGCCGACGAACGCGATCTTTTCAATTGTCGGCACAGGCTCGACCGCAATCGGAGCGACGGGCTTCGATTTGTGATCCCAGGCGCAGGGTTTCGGTCCTCCCTTTGCCAATGCCGCTTTTTCCGCATCGAACATCGCGAGCGGTTTGTAGATCGGAAGCGACGAATCCCAGCCGGGATTGAGCGCGGCGACATACGGCGGAAGCCGCTCGATCTGGATGCCGGGCTTTCCTTCCGCAAACGGCTTCGTGAAAAACACGCCGTCGTCTTTGCCGGGCAGCCGCGCGAAATCGTGATAGCCGAAGTTCAGATGCTCGATGCCGAACCATGCGGTTTCGCTGGCGGAAAAATATGCGAGCTTCGGTTGCGCCATGCGGACGATGTTGTCATACGCATCAATCGCCAGCGCCTCGTTGCGGCCCTCGTAGCTTTCGTAGGCGCGCGCGCCGTTGAATTCGGCGAGCTGTTTCGGCCGCGCGTAGTAGGTGCCGCCCGATTCGCCGACCATCATCGGCTTGTTGATGTCGGGCAGACGATCGAGCGGCGTGCCGTGGCCGAAGTGTTTGCTCCAGACCGGCAGCGCGCCACGAAGATCCTCGTCGCCGTCGCACGAAATCCAATCGCGCGTCGGATCGAGTTTCCGCGACTGCGCGCCGAGTTCGGCGAGTTGGCGATACCATTTGTCGGCGTCTTCTTTCGTCACGTTGTTCAAATTGAAGATCGCGAAGAGTTCGTTGCCGAAGCTCCAGCCAAAGACGGACGGATGATTGCGGTCGCGCAGGACGAGACCGTCATAGTGGTCGGAGAATCGCTGCCACGCGATGGGCTCCTCGAAGTTGAGCGCGATGGAACTGCCGAAGATCGCCGTCTCGTCGAGCACGGCGATTCCCATTTCGTCGGCGAGGTCGAGGAAGTGCCGAGGCATCGGCTGCGCGTGCGGGCGGACGGAGTTGCCGCCGAGACCGTGGATCATTTTGTACCACGCCCAGACATAGCTGCGCGAAAGGACGAACGGGCCGAACGGATGGAGAAAATCGCCGGTGAGTTTGATGGGCTGGCCGTTGAGCAGAAGATTCTTTCCGCTGATCGAAAAATGCCGCCAGCCGAAGCGGGTGAATTGCGAGTCCACGCCGTGGCCGTCGCGTTTCACGTCGAGAACGAGTGCGTAAAGATTGGGTGAATCGGATGTCCAGAACTTGAGCCGGCCCGCGACCTTTTCGCGCCGCTGCACCTTCGCGCTCGCGCCCGCACCGAGCGTGATGTCCTCGCCGGCCAGCGTGTACACGGACGGATCGAGCTTCCACTTCGGCTCCGGTGAGTCGCCCGCGAGGTTGATCCACGGATGGATTTCGCCCCCGATGGAAAACTTCTGCCGGGTGTCGCTCTCGTTGCGGATGATGAATTCGAGTTCGATTTCATCGCTCGCGACGAGCGGCTTGACGAATACATCCTTGATCCGCACCGGCGGCAGGCCGAGCAGGAAAACGTCCTGCCAGATTCCGACGAGGGGTTCGGTTTCGGAGCCGCATGGATACGGCGCGCGCATTTTCGGATAGCGTTCGCTGCGCTTCTCGAAAAGCGAATGCGAGCGTACGCCGACGAGCAATTCGTTGTCGCCATCGCGCCTGACCAATCGCGTGACG
The DNA here is from genome assembly GCA_903906425.1 of uncultured bacterium. GTDB lineage: Bacteria > Verrucomicrobiota > Kiritimatiellia > CAIVKH01 > CAIVKH01 > CAIVKH01. The sequence continues at coordinate 5,727 of CAIVKH010000143.1, read as the reverse complement.
TCCAGATCGAACGGCAGATATTTGTCGAAGTGGCTGCCCGCGCGCTGGCCGTTGACGAACACCTGGCACTCGCCCGCGACGGCCTCGAAATGCAGCATGACGCGGCGTTCCGTCCAATCGGCCGGCACGCGAAATGTTTTCCGGAGCCAGCCCATCTCGGCGCGATCCCACGATTCCGGATAGCTGGGGAAATAGACCGAGTCGGGCCAGAGCGGATGTTCGGTACCCGCGCCGACGTTGCGGCCGCAGCCCCACGTGTTCACGTTCCACGGCGACGGAACTTTTATCGGCGTCGCGTCCCAGCGATCGCTCTTCGGCATCGGCAATTCCGGCGGCTCCCCTGCCCCACGCTTGAAATCCACCGGCACGGCGACCGGTTGAAATTGCCACGCGCCGTTGAGGCAGACTTCATCGCGAAACGGTTTTTCCTGCGGCTTGACGAAACCTTCCGCCGGCGCGAAATCGCCGGCGAATTCAGAGCGCGCATTTGCCGGCGCTCCGCCGGCGTTCGCGCAGAGCAGCGACAAACCCAAGGCCCAAATAAATCGGTTCGCAAAGTTCATTCCACGTTCCTAGCAAAGTCCCGCCGCTGCCGACGACTTCCAATGATTGGAAACTGCCGCGGCGCAAATTTCCAATGATTGGAAGAAATGATGATCCCCGGCAGAAGGATTTATTTCCGGAATCTGGCCCCGCAATTTCACCGCGAGAAATTGCGCGGGAATCCACGCGGCCGGGCCGGTGCGCGCCGGCTTCACCTTGATATGCTGATGTCCTTTACGGCGTCATTTCGCTTGATGTCGTCAGCCTTCAACGGCTGGCCGTTGATGATGGCGTGTTCGCATTTCACGCCGCTGATGCCATGCGCAGAATCAAAGCCTTTGAATTCAATGCGCGGTTGATCGCCCGAGGCGATGATGTTCTTGAACGTGACGTCATTGATGTGGCCGCGTTCGGAATCGCGGCTCCACACGGCTGGTCCGATCCAGAGCGACATCAGCCGGCGCGATTCTTCGATGCGCAGGTTTTCGAAGATGGTGTTCGTGATGCGTGCGCTGTCGCAGTGATAGACTCGCAGCGTCCACTCGCGGCCCTTGTCGTGAATCACGTCGCAATTGCTGAACCGGACATCGTCGACGTTTTCGCGCAACTCAGCGCCGATGCTCAGTGCGTGGGCGACCTCGTTCCACAGCACACAGTCGTGAACGTAAATGTGGCGGGCCTCCCCTTGTCCCTTGTCTGTCTTGACGACGACAAGATCGTCAAGCGTCCGGATGAAGCAGCCGGACACTTCCACATTCCGGCTGTTGCAGATGTCAATGCCGTCGGAGTTCGCGCGATAGCCAATCAGCTTCAGATTGTGGATCGCGATATTTTCGGAGCGGCGGATCGGAACGGTCCAGTGGCTCGAATCGCGCAGGATTACTCCTTCGAGCGTGACGTTCGTGCCGACCACGGAAATCAGATGGCGCGCGTGAGTCGGGCACTGGCTTCCGTCAATGATCCCACGCCCTCGAAACGTGATGTTTGTTCCGCGCAGAATGAATGCCGACGAATCGCGACCACCCGCCTTCATCGTGCCGCGCACGATCGCGCCCCCGGCAATGTAGACGGTCTTGTCCGAGTCCACGCGTACGCCATCCACTTCGTGAATTCCCGGCCCGTAATAAATCACGTTTGGATCGTTTGGCTGCGGCAAATTCTGTTCCGGCGGATTCGCGAATAGCTGCAGCGAACCAACCCAGTCGCCATTCACTTCGAGAACCAAGTTCTGCGGCTTGGAAAGTTTGAACATGATCCGATGGCCGTCGATTGCCGGCACGATGCCAACTGAGGACGGAAGAATCTTCGCCTGATGAACTGGTTCAGGACACGTGACGACAATGCCAGCGCTGCCCTGCAAATCGAACGAGGCGAATGCCGCCTGCTCGAAATATTGGGCCGAGTTGATCTTGTCGTCCATCGCCTTGAATCGGCGCACAGGATCGGCCGACGCAACCTTCGCGATATAGACCGGAACATTGCTTTGTCCGGCGGTCACAGAATATTTTGCGGAGAGCGGTTCGCCGGCGGGGGCCGGACAAACGCGCACGAAGTCCTCCGCCACCAGGCGATGTGCCAGCGCCAGCGCCAGAAGATATGCTGCCAAGATGGACGTTCGATGAGCGTTTGCTGTTTTCATGGTTCAACCTGTCGCGGGCTCCTTGGCGCAGCCCACCTGTAAACCGCGATTTGAGTCTGCCGCGCATGCGGCATCAAGACCGTCTCACCGCGCGCGACAACGGCGGCGAAGAAACATGTCAAACACACGCGGACAAAGAGCGCGCCAAGCCGCCATTTATTTTTCTGCTTTGCCACAATCCGTTTTATCATACCACGTGGGGGCTACGCGACCCATCGTAAGAAGCAGTGCTCGCCTTTTCCCCTCATCTCTTTTCCAAATTATGAAAGATCGATCCGTCGCGGCTTCGGGCAAGTCGCCGTTGGATGCTTCGGGATATCTGCATGTTTTCCAATGATTGAAAAATGGCCTTGCCAGCATTTCCAATCATTGGGAAGCTTGCGGCGGCCGCCTCGCGGGCCGGCGTCAGGCCGGAAGGTGCAGCGTGAACGTGCTGCCGACGCCCGCCGTGCTGGCCACCGTGACGCTGCCGCCGTGCGCGGACATGATGTGCTTCACAATCGAAAGGCCGAGGCCCGTTCCGCCTTCGCTGCGGCTGCGCGCCTTGTCCACGCGATAGAAGCGCTCGAAGATGCGGTCCAGATGCTGCGGCTCGATGCCGCAACCCTGATCGGCAAAATCAATCTTCCAGCCACCGCCCTCCGGCGCGACGGCGATGCGGATCGCACGGCCGGCTTCGCTGTACTTGATCGCGTTCTCGATCAGGTTCACCGCCGCCTGCTCGAACAAATCCGGATTCATCCGCGACCGCGCCTCCGGAGGACAATCGAGGCTGATCTCGATCTTCTTCTGCGCCGCCCGGTGCGCGCAAAGCTCCACCGCCGATTCGAGCACCGGCCGGATCGCGCCGTCCTGAAAACGCAGATCGCCGTGTTCCGCCTGCTGCTCGATGCGCGACAGGCTCAGCAAATCCGCCAGCACCGCCTGCAGCCGCGCGACCTGCCGCGCGATGATGCCGATGAACCGCTTCGCCTCCTCCGGCTGCTCCAGCGCGCCATCCTGCAGTGTCTCGACGAAGCCCTTGATCGAGGTCAGCGGCGTTTTCAATTCGTGCGAAACGTTCGCGACGAAATCGCGGCGCACGCGCTCCAGCTTCCGGATCTGCGTCACGTCGGTGGCCACGATCATCGCGCCGAGAACTTTTCCCTCCGGGTCGCGCACCGGCGTTGCGCGGACATAAAGCGTCAGCTCCTCGTCGCCGCGATGCACGATGACTTCGCCCTCGGCGTTCTCCTTTTTTTCGAGCGCCGAACGGAGCAATTTGAGCAGTTCCGTATTGCGCAGCACTTCCGTCAGCATACGGCCCGCCGCAGCGTCGCCTGTCGTCCCGATCAGCTCGGCCGCGGCGCGGTTCATCTGCAAAACGCGCTCGTCGGCGTCCACCGCGATGACCGCCTCGCGCATGGACGTGAAAACCGCCTGCGTTTCGTCGCGTTGGCGCGCGATGGTTTCGATGCGGCTCTTGAGCTGGCCGGCCATGTTGTTCAGCGCGTCGGCCAGCGCGGCGAACTCCTCGTAATTCGGAGTCCGAAGTCTGAAATTGAGATCGCCCTCGGCAAACCGTTTCGCGCCCTGCCGCATTTCCGCGAGCGGCCGGTTGATTTTTTGCAGGAAGAAAAATACGCCGCCGAAAACCAGCAGGCCCATCGCCGCGGCGGTCAGCGCCATGTCGCGCTGGAAATTCCTGAGCGTGTTCATCAGCGGTTCCGTCGCGATGGAGGTGCGCACGACGGCGGCGATTTTTCCGTTTCGCTTCAGCGGCACCGCGACGTACATCCGCTCTTCGCGCGTCGTGTCGCTGAAACGGATGACCGTTCCAACACCGCCGGCGAAGGCCTCGCGCACCTCGGGCCGCTGCCCGTGGTTGTCCATCTCCTTCGGACTGGCAATGGAGTCGGCGGTGACGACGCCGTCCGGTCCGACCACCGTCAGCCGGATGTCCGCCCGCCGCCCTATTTCCTTGCAGAAGGCGTCCTCATCGCTCCCGGCGGCGGCGGGCCTGTCGCCGATCAGTTGCGCGGCAAGCGTCGCGCGGGAGGCGAGGTCTTTCTCGGCATATTCGTAATAAAATCTCTTGAAGCCGTGCGCTGCATATTCGCCGCCCGCGATGAAGACGATCAGCGTGAGCCCGAGAAAAAACGCGTAGAGCCGCCAGAAAAAACGACGACGCGGCATCAGGCTTCATCCTTGAAGCGGTAGCCGACGCCGCGCACGGTCTCGATCATCGCGCCGCTCGGCCCCATTTTTTTCCGCAGCCCGACGATCTGCACATCGACCGACCGCTCCGTGACCGCGTAGTCCTCACCACGCACGCCGTCCACAATCTGTTGCCGCGTGAATACCCAGCCCGGCCGCGTCGCCAGCAGTTGCAGCACGCGAAACTCGGTGAACGTCAGGTCCACCGGCTTGTTCTTGATGCTCACTTCGTGCCGGCCCGGATGGATGAAGATGTCGCGGATTTTCAGCGGCTCATCCCCGGCCGGCGCGGTCTTCTCACGCCGGCGCAGGATATTTCTGACCCGGGCGATGACGACTTTCGGGCTGAACGGCTTCGCGATGTAGTCGTCCGCGCCGATTTCCAGGCCGGTGACGACATCGGCTTCCTCGCCCTTGGCCGTGAGCATGATGATCGGGATTCCCGATGCGCGCGGATGGGCGCGAATCCGTTTGCAGACCTCCAGCCCGTCAATTTTCGGCAGCATCAGATCGAGCAGGATCAGGTCCGGCAGATTTTGCGTCGCCATCCGCAGGCCGTCCTCGCCGGTCTCCGCGGCGGAAACCTGATAGCCTTCCTTCGCGAGGTTGAACTTCAGGAGTTCCTGAATGTCCTCGTCGTCTTCGATCACCAGAATTTTTTCTTTTGCCATGTGTACACTCCTCGAAGCTGTCGGGAGCCTGCGATGACAACGTTAGCAGTGTGTTAGCCCGATGCGAGAATTTGTTTAGCCCGCCGCGCACGTTTTTGTTCCGCGATGCCGCTGAAATCTTGCCGGCATTTCCAATGATTGGAAAACACCGGCCGCGGTTTCTTCCAATCATTGGAAATGTCGTCTCAGCGTGGCCGCAATCGTTGGGGAAGGAAGCGACCTGCCAGCCGGCTCAAACCCGATGCATAGGACATGCAGATGGAGAAGGTTATTGCCCAATTGAGATCGAAGACAAACTGGCATACCGAAAATGTGACGCAGACCGCGAGGGTGCCGACGAGGAGTTCGATCTTGGACGGGGCGTCATCTGACACGGCCTGTTCGTTCACGATTCCGATTCTGCACAGCAGCAGCAAAAGAACCGCGTTGAGAATGTTCCAAAGAGGAAACACGGCCAGTATCCCGAATGTGGAGGCGAGCAGACAGGCTCCGGCCACAAGGCCGCTGAACAAATTTGCCATGACGGCGAAGAAAAGCATGCTGGTGCGCTGTCCGGGTGTCATCCGGACCCCGGACAGGGCGTGAAAGACGGACAGGATCATGCCGGAGAGAAACAGAAGAATGAGCGCGTAGATCGGGTAGAGATGCCAGTCAAAATCGGTGATCAGCAGCTTGATG
>CAIVKH010000142.1 GCA_903906425.1 uncultured bacterium | reverse complement strand
TTAGGCCTCGCGCAATAATAACTTGAGCAATTAGATCGAATCTGCTGTAATGAGCGGCATGAGAAATGCCGTTCTTGTTGAGCGTGTCGGCCGGAAGTTTACGACGTTGGCACATGTCATGGACGAACGCATGCGGCGTCAATGGGCCGCCACGGAAGCGTTGGCGATTGGCTGGGGCGGTGTGACTGCGGTTTCGCTTGCGACGGGTATGTCGCGTAACACGGTTGATGCGGGAATCAGGGATATCCGCATCCAGGAAAAACAACGAGGTCGCGTGGTTGTCAGCCGGCGTATTCGTCGCGCGGGAGGTGGCCGAAAACCAATTATGAAATCCGACCCGGCGATTTCGGGAGTGCTGAATGAGTTGGTGGAACCATTGACTCGGGGTGATCCGGAATCTCCTTTGCGCTGGACCTGTCGGAGTACCCGGAATTTGGCGGAGGAACTGCAACGTCGTGGGCATGTAGTGGGTGAACGTACGGTGGCCATGTTGCTGCATCAGGCCGGGTACAGTTTGCAGTCCAACCGAAAGGTTCTCGAAGGAACTTCGCATCCAGACCGCAACATGCAGTTCGAGCATATCAATGCACAAGTGATGGCCTTTCAACAACAGGGTCAGCCGGTGATTTCGGTCGATACAAAAAAGAAGGAATTGGTTGGGAATTTTAAGAATGGCGGGCGAGAGTGGTCGCCGCAAGGTGCGCCGGAAGAAGTCCATGTGCATGATTTTCAAGATCCGGGATTGGGCAAGGCGATCCCCTATGGCGTATACGATCTGACGCATAACCAAGGATGGGTTAGCGTCGGTATCGACCACGATACCGCACAGTTCGCGACTGCGGCCATCCACCGCTGGTGGAAGAAGATGGGGCGCAAGCGGTTTCCCAATGCCCGGCGGCTTCTGATTACGGCGGATGGCGGTGGCAGTAATAGTTCGCGCTGCCGTCTGTGGAAAGTGGCCTTGCAGACATTGGCAGACAAACTTGGCTTGGAGTTGCGTGTGTGTCATTTCCCGCCTGGCACGAGCAAATGGAACAAGATCGAGCATCGTCTATTCTGCCATATCACACAAAACTGGAGGGGAAAGCCTCTCGTGAGTCACGAAGTGATCGTCAACTTGATTGCGAACACAAGCACCCGTGCCGGACTACGCGTTCAAGCCGAACTCGACACCCGCCGCTACGAAGCCGGGATCAAAGTGACCGACGCCGAACTGGCCAATGTCCGCATCAAAAAAGACGATTTTCACGGCGATTGGAACTACGCCATTGCTCCAGGTTGAACATCCGAATTTGCTCAAGTTGTTTCTGCGCGAGGCCTATGTGCTCTGGCGGTCGCTCCGCGTTTGGCAGGCGCGGTCAGCGGTCATCGTGCCAAATGACATCCGCGCCCTCATCGCCGCGACCTATGACCCGCTCCCCGCTTCCGACCTCGAGATCGACGTGGTCCACGGCCGGCTGGGCGTCCGCGTACGCGTACGAGACCCTGTCGGCGGTGACGACGGGACGACCGGCCGGACCCCC
>CAIVKH010000141.1 GCA_903906425.1 uncultured bacterium | reverse complement strand
TGGAGCTTTTCATCAGCGGACGCTGGAGCGGAAAAAATCACTGGCACGTTTCGCTTGGCAGTCTGGCGATGCCGGACGGGACCAAGCAGAGCACCCGCGACCACAAGCGCCGCGACGAGACCGGCGAAACTTCGTTGAACACTTCCAAGGCGAAGACGCCGGAACAGATCGTGCGCGACATCCGCCGCCGCTTGTGGCCGTTTGCGGATGAACTGTGCGCCCGCGCCCTGGCACATCACCAGAAGAAGACCGACGAGGCGAACCGCCGCGACGCGATCCGCGAACGACTGGTGAAGGCCAGCCACTACCAGCTCGAAAAGAACGACCGCGAACTCGCACGCCTGACCAAGTGGGGAACGCCACACATCCGCGCCGAGATTCGCACCTACGGAAGCGACGAGGTCAAATTTGAATTTGATTGTTCGCCCGATCAGGCCGAGCAGATCGTGAAGATTCTTTGCCAGCCGCAGGCCGAAACCGCGACCGAGGAAACCGCGGAGGCCGTCGCGTGATCTCGCAGCCGTGCCTCTTCGATCTTGCGACCGTCGCACCGACGCGCGGCGAACTCCGCCACGCGAAAGCCGCGGCCCGCAGGGAAGAGGAGGCACGGCGCAAATCCGCCAACAGCACAAAGCGGTGGATGAAGGCCCGCGACAGGCAGCAGCTTGCCGAGGCGTTCCCTGCGGTGGAATGCTGTCTCTACTGGTATCCGCCGAATTCCGGCTGGACGCGCTGCCACAAGTGCGGGAAGCCGCTTTATCCGGCCTGAAGGAACGCAGCAACACGTCGCAGCCGTGCAGATTCACGACCTGCACGGCATTTTTTCGCGCGCGGAAAACCCGCGTGCCGGTTTTCCGCGACACCTTTCCGCTTCATCGGTCGGGGTGTGGCCGTTTTTTTGCGCGGGAGAATTCCGCATCCTCCCGGCCCTCCGCGCCAGAGGCATCACCTCTGGACTCGTTTCCTCCAACCATTGGAAGTTTTCATGATCACAATTTCCAATGGTTGGAATTCCCATCGTGAGGCGGCTGCAACCGGATGGCACGACGCGTCCACTCTGCAGGCAAATTAATTTCTCGTAATTCGCGGCGGACTTGCAGCGCCACGAAATCTTCGAAGTTCTCGTTGGTCAGGAACGGAAGACCCTGCATCACCGCGGCGGTAATCAGCACGCCCACGGCCTGCCGGCGAAGCTGCCGCGCATCGATCGACCCACGGTCGAGTGGATCGAGGGGCTGTCCTGTCGGGGAGCCCGCCCATGACAGGAATCCGCTTTTCACCTCTTCCCACAACGGATGATTTTCCGCACGTGTCGTGTTGGCCCGGTCCACTTCTCCGGCCGTCATACGAAACCAGTCGTTGCACAGATGGGCGGCCAGATCGGCGCGTTTCGCATAATAGTCATCTGGGGAGTCGATGCCACGCGTGGTCAACGCTTCGCGACACACTTCGAATTCAACGCGTGTCGCTGACTCTGGAATTCCACCCCAACGACGTTTATCCATGAGTTCGATTTTTATCGGATCGGGATGGGCCATCAATTCCGCCTTCTTGTCGTAGATTCGCAGATATAGCGGCCTTTTCCCCCACTTCAATGTGATGCCGGGACTTTCATCGTATCCCCGTCTTTTCGCCAGACAGATGTACCGTTTTTCAAGAAACGCAGCCTTGAATTCATCGATGGGAACAGCCGGCAGATCAAGGCACAGATCCACGCGCGAGAGTTTCTCGAGATGAATGATTCCGCCTGCCTTCGAAATCAATTCTCGTCCCCGTTGCAGCCGTTCCGATGCGCCGAATTCAAGGCATTGCAGACCGTCCGCCCTGAAATAAGCGTTGGGCATCACGCCAGCGGGCGTGGGTCGGTTTGCCAGATGCACATCCAGGCCCGACACCTTCAAACAATAGGCCGTGTAGGCACCGCGAGCTTTCTTTCCGCGATGTGCCCCGGCCGGCGAAACCAGTCCCGGGCATCCGCCGAAATCAATGATGTCGGCATTTGACGCCCTGCACTTCTCGGAATCCTGGGCGCTGTTCTTCGCGGCATCCAGCCGCGCCTTCAAAACGGTCCAGATTTCCGGCGGCCACAGCACATACGCATTCCATTCAAACCAGTCCTCACTACCGGTGAAATGATCCAAATTACTATTCTGGGGGGGTGTGTTACTGGAGGACACCCCCGCGAGGCAGGCCGCGGCCT
>CAIVKH010000140.1 GCA_903906425.1 uncultured bacterium | reverse complement strand
ATGGTTCACCCCGTTGGGGTGGAAACAAGAAACCCCCAACCCTCCGCCTTTGCGCGCGCCGTTGGGGGCGCTTCCAATGATTGGAAGTTTGCGCAAGGGCCTTTTCCAATGATTGGAACTTGCCGGCGTGGGAATACCCCAAAGGGGTTGTGAGCCTCCAGCCCAGGGTTGCGAGTCTTCGAGCTACCCTGGGATAAGAAGCAAGTGAACACTCATCTTATATCATATAACTACCCTGAAAGGGTTGAAGCCCGGGGCTGAAGGCTTTTCACCACGTTGTGGTGAAAGAACGAAACACCCAGCCGGCACGCCCGTCACTGCCAGCATCTCCGATATACCGCCATGCCCGCGGCGAACCGTTTTCTCCGCGTGCGGGCGCAGCAGGGTGGGGCGGGGTTATTTCTCGAAGTAGGTGTAGCCGCGGAGGCCGTTTTCGTAGGCGTCCATGATTTCGCGGCGCTCTTCGGGGGTGATGCGGCCTTCGCGTACGGCGCGCTCCGCCGTGCGGCGCATCAGCTCGATCATGTCGCGCGGGTCGTATTCGACGTAGGACAAAACATCGGAGACGGTGTCGCCGTCAACTTCTTCGCCATATTCGATGGCTCCGTTTTCGCCGACGCGGACGCTGACGACGTTGGTGTCGCCAAGAAGATTGTGGAGGTCGCCGAGGGTTTCCTGGTAGGCGCCGACGAGGAAGACGCCGAGGAAATAGTCCGCGCCGTTGACGTCGTGCAGCGGCAGCGTGCGGCTCACGTCGTGCAGGTCGATGAAGTGGTCGATCTTTCCGTCGCAGTCGCAGGTCATGTCGGCGAGGATTCCGCGGCGCGTCGGCTGTTCGCAGAGCCGGTGGATCGGCATGATCGGAAAAAGATGCTCGATGGCCCACGCGTCGGGCAGCGACTGGAAGACGCTGAAGTTGCCGAAATAGACATCGGCGAGCGCGGTGTCGAGGGTCTGGAGTTCGTCGGGGATGTATTTGCGGTCTTTGATTTCCTCGGAGATGCGCACGACGATGTGCCAGAACATCCGCTCGGCCTGCGCGCGGTCGCGCAGCGTGACGGCGCCCTGGTTGAACAGCGAGCGCACTTCGTCGCGAAGAAACACGGCGTCGTGATAGCACTCCTGAATATTTTTCGGATTGAGCGACTGGCTGACTTCCTGCAGGCGCCGGAGCGTTTCGTGTGATTCGTCGGAGACCTTCAAGTCGTCGGCCTTCGTCATTTCGAAACGGCTCACGTCGAAAATATCGAAAAGCAAAACGGCGTGGTGCGCCACCGTCGCGCGTCCCGATTCGCTGACAATCGTCGGATGCGGAACGCCGGCGGAGTCGGTCATCTTCGCGATCGCCTCGACGATATCCGCCGTGTATTCCTCGATGGAATAATTGGCGCTGCTCGGAAAATTCGAATGCGAGCCGTCGTAATCAACCGCGAGTCCGCCGCCAATGTTGAGCATGCCCATCTTCGCGCCCTCGCCGACGAGATCGACATACATGCGGCCCGCCTCGACGATGCCCGCCTGGATGTTCCGGATGTTCGGAATCTGCGAGCCGAGGTGGTAGTGGAGCATCTCCAGCGTATCGAGCGCGTTTTCCTTCCGCAGAAAATCCACGAGGTCGATGATCTGCGATGCATTCAAACCGAACTGGCTGCGGTCGCCGCCGGATTCATTCCAGTGCCCGCCGCCCTTCGCCGCCAGCTTCGCGCGCACGCCGAGGCGCGGCTTCACGCCCATCCGCTTCGCGCGCTCGAAAATCGTCGCCACTTCGCTTGGCATCTCGATCACGAGAATCGTCTGGATGCCCATCTTCAGCGAATGCAGCGCGAGATCGATGAATTCCTCGTCCTTGTATCCGTTGCAAATGATCAGCGCGTCCGGGTCGTGGACATAGGCCAGCGCCGCGATCAGCTCCGGCTTGCTGCCGGCCTCCAGCCCGAAGTGATAGGCCTTGCCCGCATCAACGATGTCCTCGACGACCTGCTGCTGCTGGTTGACCTTGATCGGAAAAACCCCGCGATACGGCGCCTTGTAATTCACGTCCGCCATCGCCTTCGCAAAACTCTCCGTGATTTTCTCGACGCGCGCCGCGAGAATGTCCGCAAAGCGGATCAGCACCGGCATCTCGATGCCGCGCGCCTTCAGGCCCGCGACGATGTCCATCATGCTGATGCACACCTCGCCCGCCTTGCCGCGCGGCCGCACGACCACCTCGCCCTTTTCAGAAATGTCGAAAAAATTCGAGCCCCAGTTTCGGATCCCGTACATCTCCACCGACTGCTCGCTCGTCCAACGCGTCAACGTTTCCGTTTTCATCCCAGATATGTCTGTTCTCCCGCGCGCGGAAAACTTTTCCGACTACGCTGCGCGCATCGTACGACCTTGCCCCCGCAAATCAACAAGCGCGCGAAAAAATTTTGTGCGAAAAAAACAGCGCAAAATTTTCATCGCGGTTTCCAATGATTGGAAGCCATCGCGGCCGGAATTTCCAATCATTGGAAATTTGGCGGGTTCAGGGCAATTCCGGCTTGGTTGTGTGATAGACCGCGCCGCCCCGGCGGCCTTCCCCGCCGTCGGCCTGGCCTTTGTCGAACGTGTCCATTTGGCGTTTGTTGGAAGAATCTCCGCTGGCATTCTTCGTCGCGCCGGGTGATGCGACCTGCCCGCCGACTGTTCCGGTGATGCGATGGAAGACTTCTTTGATCTGCGTGCCGAACAGTCTGACGATCAATACGGCGGCCAGTGTCACAAGTGCGACGACGGTAATGACCGTTGAGAAATTCTTCTTCTTCGCGGAATTCTTCATCTGATTCTTTTCTGTTACTCGCTGGCAGCGTTTTCGCCGGCGTCATCGCGAATGATGCCATTCCATCCACGACGCAGCCATAGGGAAATTCCGATGGCGATTTTTTCCGCAGGCGCGTGGACTAGCAGCGCGATGCACACCAGCAGAAAATCGAGCCAGATCAAATGAACCACCCGCACCAAGGCGATGCCGACGAGAATAATGAGCCAGATGGCCGCCCACGTGATCACGCGCTGGACTTTTCCTTTCGAGGATTCGCGCAGGGAATAATATCGTGAAATCAAGGTGACGCTTCCGAGAACGAGGACCCCGAACAGAACATCGAGTGCGACGCGGCCCGCGGCTTTGAGTTCGTAAAAGGGCCGGCCCTGAAGCAGCGTGCAAATGGCACACGCATGAAGATACACGCCGGGAACCGGATCAATTTGTCCGGCCAGATTAAACGTATCCTTCGCGTCGCCCGGCGTGGCGTAGCCAAGCAACACGTAACGACCGGCAATTCGATGTCGCAACGCGCGAATCGCCGCCGCGTCGCCGGCTTGAATACGCTCCTTCTCAAGCAGACGCATCGGGGCATAATTTATGAAGAACTCGGCCGTGCGAAGTTCCGGCGTGACGTCATGCTCCGCGACCGTCTCCATTGCCCACGAAAGCCAGCGAACCGGCTTGGGCAACCGCTGCGCTGCATCGGAGACAAGCGCCGCGCCAAGTCCCGGGCACCGCGCCTGCGTCGCGACGGCCTGATCCCACAAGGGCATCCGGCGATTTTGTACAGGCACCCTGATCGTTGCCGCCAAATCGGAAAACTCCGGCTTCAAGAGCCATGTCTCTTTTTCCTGTTTGCGAGTGCGGAAGATGCCCAGAGAAACGGGACGTCCTGAATTGCGTCTCAGGGAAAGACACGCCTGGAAAAATGCCGGATCGTTCATTGCGTCAATGAACGCACCATCCTGCGGTGAAAAATCCACATCAATGCCGATTCCTTTCGGTTGTTCGGCGACAATCGCGTCGAGCAGGGAAAGCAGGTTCGTGCGCGATGTCACAGGAACCATCCTGCCCGCGATGATCCGATAATCCGGCGGCAGGTCGGTGATGTCGACGACGACCACGGGCGTTTCATCACTCATTGAAGGACCCGGCATCCGCCACTGGATGAGGTTGTAGGCAAATTGATCGAATTGGCGTCCCAGTCCGCTGTCCTCAACGAGAATTTTTCCGACAACGAGAAGGGCAACGATGACACAGCCGACAAGAAAGCCGGCGGCACCATGACGGCGACTGGATGTTTCGCGTAGCATCGCAGAAGCAGAATGCAGGCGGGCGCCCGTTGTTTCAAGTCATCAGAAGTTGCACATCGGGTTCGGAATGCTCGTTGGAATCCGATCGCATGCGAAAATATGCACGCGCGGGAGAATCATTGTCTGACAGAAAGCGCCTTGTGAAAATGGACCCGACAAAGGAACACACTGTGAAACATTGCTTCGACCGCCGCCAGTTTATCGCCCTCTCCGCCGCCGGAGGAATCGGACTCGTTTCCGGCTGCGCGACCACCGCGCCCGTCGTCCGGAAAAATTCACCGAACGCAAAACTCAACCACGCCTGCGTCGGCGTCGCCGGCATGATGGGCGGCGGCGATTTCGACAGTTTCAAATCGCACCCGCGCCTTGAGATCGTCGCGTTCTGCGATGTGGATGCAAACCATCGCGCGGTGGCTGCGAAGAAATGTCCGGACGCGCGGCAATACATCGACTGGCGCGAAATGCTCGCGAAGGAAGGCGACAAGGTTGATTCCGTGAACGTGACCGTGCCCGATCACATGCATGCGGCGATCGCGCTGGCGGCGATCCGCGCGGGCAAACACGTTTATTGCCAGAAGCCGCTGGCGCACGACGTGGCCGAAATCCGCGCGATGGCGCGCGCCGCAAAAAAGTACGGCGTTGTCACGCAGCTTGGCACTCAGCACGCCGCCGGCCCGGGCGATCGGATGATGGTTCAATTTCTGCAGCAGGGGCTCATCGGGAAAGTGAAACGCGTCGTGCTGTGTTCGAACCGGCCCGGCGCGGAACAATATCGCCTTCTCGGGCCGCGGCCGGCGCAAGGCGAAAATCCGCCGGAGACGCTCGCGTGGGATTTGTGGAACGGCACAGCGCCCGCGCGGCCCTTCGCGCCGAAAATTTATCACCCGGTGATGTGGCGCTCGTGGCAGGATTTCGGCACCGGCTGGTCGGGCGACATCGGCTGCCATATTTTCGACGCCGTCTGGAAAGGCCTCGGACTCACCGCGCCGAAATCTGTCATCGCCGACGAGCAGGAATCGTGGATCAAATCGCCGGAGCGCCGCGCCGACACGTGGCCGCAGAGCAACCACATCACGTGGATTTTCCCCGGCAACGAAAAGACCGAGGGCAACGAGTTGAAAGTCGAATGGTTTGACGGCGAGAAATTCCCGCCGCAGGAAATCCTGGACATCGCGAAATCCGGCGGCATGGAAAATTATCCCGGCGAGGCGGCGATGGTCGTCGGCACGGAAGGTTCGATTCTTCTTCCGCACACTTCCGGCCCGATTTTCTGTCCGCGCGAAAAATTCACATCGGTGCAGCGGCCTCAACTGAAAGGCCCCAGCCACTATCATCGTTTCGTCAACGCGTGTCTCGGCGGCGACATGACAGAGTCGCATTTCGTGCAAACCGGCCCGATGGCCGAGACGATCATCCTCGGCACGGTGGCGATCCGGATGCCCGGCACGCTGCTGGAATGGGACAGCGCTCACATGAAAATTCCGAACTGCGCCGAGGCCGAAAAATTCCTGCGCCGGATTTACCGCAAAGGCTGGGAAGTTGATCTGAACGTCTGAGCGCCGGCGCCCTCACGGTGCCGCAAGCGTGGTTTCCAATCATTGGAAAAAATCGGGGCCGAAAGTTTCCAATCATTGGAAAATTCCGCGGCGAATTTCTGGCGCTGATGAAAATTAGAATGCTGGCGGCGACGGCCTGGCCGGGAGGAAAACGGTGCTTGCCAGTTGATGCGGCCAGCCACTAGTTTGCCGGCCAATGAAGCTGTTCGAGAGGAATCGAAATCTGTCGGCGTTCACGCTCATCGAGATGCTGGTCGTTATTGCGATTATTGCGTTGCTGGCGGCGCTGATTGTCCCGGGCGTTGCCAGCGCAAGGCGCAAGGCGGACTCGATCACATGCTGTTCGAACCTCCGGCAGATGGCGACGGCCGTCAATACGTATTCGGTTGATCACGAGGACGCGTTGCCGCCGGGGCCGTCAAGCAGCACCTCGCCGCTTTATTTGCGGCGGTCGCACCGGGCCTCGTACACGACGGACACCAAGGTGGATGGCGCGCCATCGCAGCAGATCGCCTACCACACCGCGGCCTATCTGGGACTGTCGCGCCCCGATTCAACCGTGCGTTTCTGTCCGATGATGCGCTGTCCCGCGGCGTGGAAGAAGGCGGACCCAGCCACGCAAACGCAGGTGAATTTCGTGAACTATTGCGTTGGCCGCGGCGCCTCCATCGGCTATCCGCCGTTTGGGGACTCGACGACCAGGCTGCCAATTCTGATTTCGGATGCGGTCGACCGGCCGGGTGTGTCGAGCCTCGGTTCCCCTCTCAGCGGCTCCCCCATCGGACCGTCGAAACTCTGGATGCTCACGGATTCGGACAAGCAAGACGACCCCGGCCACGTTCCGCAAGCCGACCTGCTGGATAATCCAGCCCACCTCGACCGGCGCAACATCGTGTATTTTGACAATCACGTTTCCACGATCCCCGTTTCCACGCTGACGGTGGACAGCCCGACATATGGCCTGTGAACGGCGCGAGTCGCGCAAGGTCAATCTCGAAAATGAATGGGCTCGAAGCCCTGTCGGAAATCAGGCCGCGGCCAGGCCGGCTTTGTCGTGACAGAACACTTCAACTACTGCGTCGGCCGACTGCGCATTCAACAGTTGTTCGCGTACGGCGGGATCGGCAAGCGCCTTGCTGATTTCGGCGAGGAATTGGATATGCGGCCCGGGTTTGCTGGTGGGCGAAACCGTCAGCACGATAATTTGTGCAGGCAGACCATCCAGTGAATCGAAAGGAAGGCCCTCCTTCTTGATGCCAATCGCGGCCGCGATGGTGTCAACCGTGTCGGTCTTCCCGTGAGGAATGGCAATGCCGCTTTGCAGGCCTGTGGACATCTTCCGCTCACGATCCATCACGGCCTTCAGCGCCGCGGCGCGGTCCTTGATTTGCCCGGACGCGACGAGAACGTCCATCAACTCCTCGATCGCGGACTCCTTCGTAGAGGCTTTCAGTCCGATCACCACTGTTTGCTTTGTAATAACACTTGCAGCATTCATCCCACGGATCCCTGAAAAAAAGGCGCGCATTCTTGTCGCCGGCGTGCGGCGGGTCAACTCTCTTCACAAAAAAAACGTCAACGCCTGAACCGTTGCAGAGAGAAACCCGCAGCACGTCTCATCCGCGAATATCACAAGGACGGCCTGCGATGGCTGAGCGGAAAAACCCGGAGCTACGAAAGGTCCTTCAGCAGGATCTTCGAGTTGCGTCCGCTCTGGTCGTATTTGAGCCGCCGCTCGTGCGGAAGCATATCGGGCGTGGCCTCCCGGAAACCGCCCTTTTGCTGGAAATAATTGAACGCCTGCGTGGACAGCGCGAGGAGCTGCTTGCATCCGAGGCTGCGCGCCCGGTCTTCCACGAACAGCATCAGCTTGCGGCCGATGCCCTGGTTCGCGTGTGCATCGGAAACGAAGAGGCACTCCAGTTCTGCCGCGCTCGGCGTCGCGTCGCGATAAAGTTTCAGGCCGACGCAGCCGACCACCGTGTTGTCGATTTCGAAAACGTAGAAGTCCGCGATGTCCCGAGCGATCTCCTTGCGCGTGCGCGGCAGCAATTGCTGCGTCGCGACCGACTCGCGGATCAGATCCTGGATCACGCCCGCGTCCTTCTTCTTCGCCGAGCGGATCGCCACATATTCATTCGCATGAATCATCGTGCCGATGCCCTCGCTCGAAAAGATTTCCGTCAGCAGCGCCTCGTCCTGCCGGCCATCAATGATGTGAACCCGCGACACCCCGTTCTCGCACGCGCGGATACCGTGCTCCAACTTCGACGTCATTTCCGGCGGTAGCGCGCTGCGATGATCCCGCAGAAAATTCCGGCACTCCTCGACGGAAAATTGCGCGCTGAGCTTGCCCGCCGACCGCAGTCCGTTGCTCGTCGAAAGGAACATCAGCTTCTCGGCTTTCAGCGCCTCCGAAACTTCCAGCGCGACGCCGTCTGAATTCACGCGGTACGTCTTTCCATTGCCGTCGAAACCGAGCGGCGAAATCACCGGGATGATCCCGGCTTCCAGAAGCCGCTTGAGAAAATCACCGTCCACCCGCTCGACCTGCCCGGTCCATTGCTGGTCCACGCCGTTCAGAATTCCGGCCGGATGCGCGATGATCGCATTCGACACGACCGCGCGCTGGTCCGTGTCCGAAAGGCCTTCGAGAATTTCGTGCGCGAGCCGGTTCGCCGCGAGGATGGCCAGCCGCAGCGTCGGCTCATCCGTGATGCCCATGCCACCCATGTCGGACGCCGGCACATTCATCTCCTGCGACAAAATCCTGATCTGGTGGCTCGCGCCGTGGACCAGGACAATCTTGATGTTGAGGCTGCGCAGCACGGAAATATCGAGCAGCAGATTGTGAAAATTATCCGCCGCCAGAACTTCGCTGTCCACATTCAGGACAAAAATTTTGTCCCGGAATCGCGCGCTATATTCGAGAATCCCTCGCAGATCGGTTGCCTTCATGCGCCGTCTTTTATCAGATCGCGATCACCGCGCAACCATTGATCCGCGCGCCGCAGTTTCCAATCATTGGAAACCTCCGCTGACGTCTTTCCCAATCATTGGAAAAGACTGTTCGGAAAGATAGGTATTCCCGTGATTTCACGCTCCGCCTCAAATGCGAACACGGTCCGCATGCCAACATCATTCGAGCGCGAAGCTTGACCGGATATTCATCCGTCACTTGTTGAACTGATCACCGTGATGGTCGTGGTGCCCGCCTCCGCCATGATCATGGTCATGATCGAACCACGGAAATGGAATGATGATGCATCCCGTGAGCAACGAACTGACCGCGACAAGAACAATCGCGAACTTCAAAGCCAACCAGCTTTTGTTATTTGTTTTCATGGAAAACCAATACGTTGGAATTACGGTGGTCGCCAGAGAGGTGAACACCCCATAACGAGGCAATCAGCATTCCTCGTGGACGGAGAATCAACGGGCATCGAGCCAGATCACAGGGCAAAAAATCCTGTCATGCGAAAAAAATGTGCGCCTTGTTGCTCTTGCATCCCGCATCCGTCTTCCCGCATCTTCCGAGATTATGCGAATTGTCTTCATGGGAACGCCACGCTTCGCAGTTCCTGCGCTCGCGAAGCTCTTCGACGCTCCGCGGCATCAGGTCGCTGCGGTCGTCACGCAGCCCGACCGACCGCGCGGAAGGAATCTCGTTTTGTCGCCCTGCCCCGTGAAGGAGCTTGCCGTCGCGCGCGGTATTCCCGTGCTCACGCCGGAAAAAATTTCAGAGGCGGAAAATTCCCTGCGCGAATTGAATCCCGACGTGATCGCCGTCGCCGCCTACGGCCAGTTCATCCCGCGCGCCATCCGCGAACTTGTGACGCGCGGTTGCATCAATATTCATCCGTCGCTACTGCCGAAATATCGCGGCGCCGCGCCGATCCAGTGGGCCGTCGCGAATGGCGACGCGGTCACCGGTGTGACGATCATGCACGTCGCGAAAGTCATGGATTCCGGCGACATCATTTTGCAGCGCGAAGTTCCGATCGGCCCCGACGAAAATGCCGCGCAACTCGAACCGCGCCTCGCAGAAATCGGCGCGGGGATGCTCGTCGAGGCGATTGATCTGCTCGCGTCGGGAAATGCGCTGCGCATCCCGCAGGACGAGGCGAAAGTCAGCTACGCGCGCAAACTAGAAAAAGTGGACGCCCGGATCGACTGGTCGTTGCCTGCCGAAAAGATCGCGAACCGCATCCGCGGCTATCAGCCGTGGCCCGGCGCATTCTGCGAAACAAGCGGCAGGTCGCTGAAAATCCTTCGGGCAACTGTTGAAAGTGGATCGCGGCTTCCGGCCACGATCATCGAAACAAACGCCGCCGGCCCGCTGATTGCCTGCGGCGAAAACGCGCTGCGGCTTCTCGAAGTGCAGCCAGAAGGCAAGGCCGCGATGCCCGCGGCCGCGTGGTTCAACGGCAGCCGCCTGAAAGCTGGCGACCGTTTATCTTGAAAGGAAAATAGAATGAAAACTCAAACTCCCCGCTTTCGTTTTGCGCTGGCAATTGCGATCGCGATCTGTCTGCCGGCAATTGTTCGCGCCGAGGAAAAGAAACCCGCGCATCCGGTGCCGGCAATTCTCGACACGGACATCGGCGATGACATTGACGACACGTGGGCGCTCGGCCTGCTGCTGAAATCGCCAGAACTGGATTTGAAGCTCGTCGTCAGCGATTACGGCGAGGCGAACTACCGCCCGAAAATCATCGCGAAATTTTTGCAGACGGTCGGCCGCAGCGACGTGGCCGTCGGCGTGGGACTGGACATCAAACCGAACGGCGAGGGAAAACAGGCCGAATGGGTCAAGGATTACGAACTGGCGAAATATCCCGGCAAAGTTTTCACGAACGGTGTGCAGGCGCTGATTGACACGATCATGAACTCGCCGGAACCCGTCGCGCTGATTTGCATCGGCCCAATGCCGAACATCGCGGAGGCGCTGAAGCGCGAGCCGCGCATCGCGGAGCACGCGCGATTTTTCGGAATGTACGGCAGCGTCCACCTCGGCTACGGCGGCAGCAAGACGACCAGCGCCGAGTGGAACGTGAAGGCGAACCCGAAGGCTTGCCAGCAGGCGTTCACCGCGCCGTGGGACATGACGATCACGCCGCTGGACACCTGCGGTCTCGTGCGTCTCGACGGCGACCGGTACGCGCGCGTTCGCGACAGCAAAGATTTGATCGCCGCGACCGTCATCGAAAATTATCGCATCTGGTGCAAGAAGCCCGCGGACGCGGAAACTCATTCGAGCACACTTTACGACACGGTCGCCGTTTATCTCGCGATCAGCGGCGAACTCTGCCAGATGGAAAATGTCGGCCTGCGCGTGACCGACGACGGCTTCACACGGATCGACCCGGCCGCAAAGAAAATCAACGCCGCGGTCGCGTGGAAAGATTTGAACGCCTACGAAGATTTTCTGATCGGCCGGCTGACCTCGCCGCTGAAAAAGTGAATCGGAATTTTCCAATCATTGGAAGTTTGCGGAGCGGACTTTTCCAATGATTGGAAGTTACGAAACGATTGCGGATCGGCGCGCATCCATTGCGCCGGCGGCGTAAACGGGCGGAGGGGCGGCCGGGGCGGTCAGACCTGCCAGTGACGGTCGAGCGAGCGGTACTGGATGGCTTCGCTGATGTGCGCGGTCTGGATGTCGGCGGAGCCGGCGAGGTCGGCGATCGTGCGGGCGACTTTCAGGATGCGGTCGTAGGCGCGGGCGCTGAAGTTCAGTTCGTTGATCGCCATCTTGAGCATCGCCTGCGCGTCGTCGCCGAGTTTGCAGTGGTGGTGAAGTTCTTTTGAGCGCATGACGGCGTTGCAGTTTACGCGCGGGTTTCCCTTGAAGCGTTCGTGCTGGATTTCGCGCGCCTTGACGACGCGTTCGCGGATTTGCGCGGAGCTTTCGCCGCGTTCGAGCGAGGCGAGGTCCTGATATTTTACGGACGGGACTTCGATGTGGATGTCGATGCGGTCGAGCAGCGGGCCGGAGATGCGGGCGCGATAGCGTTGTACTTGCAGCGGCGAACAGCGGCATTCGCGTTTCGTGTCGCCGAAATAACCGCACGGGCACGGGTTCATCGCGGCGACGAGCATGAAGCGGCAGGGGAAGGTCACGCTCGCGATGGCGCGGGAGATCGTGACGACTCCGTCTTCGAGCGGTTGCCGCATGACTTCGAGAGCGCTGCGTTCGAATTCGGGAAGCTCGTCGAGAAATAGCACGCCGTTGTGCGCGAGGCTGACTTCGCCGGGCATCGGATGCGATCCGCCGCCGAGAAGACCCGCGTCGGAAACGGTGTGGTGCGGCGAGCGAAATGGTCGGCGGGCCACGAGCGCGGTGTGCGGCGGCAGGCTTCCGGAAATGCTGTGGATCTTTGTTGTCTCCAGCGCCTCGTCGAGCGTGAGTGGCGGCAGAATCGTCGGCACGCGTTTTGCGAGCATGGATTTTCCCGTGCCTGGGGGAGCTAATTTAGATAATATGTTCCCTTTTTTCTCCGCAGCATCTTTAATATAATAGCCCATGTTTTCAGGACAAAATAGCAGATGAACAAGGCAAAGCAAATATCGCATTCAGACGGAAAAACCCTCCGTGCATTCATCTACGCGCGTACCAGCAGTGATGATGCAACTGACACCAGCAACCAAGTATTGTCCGGTGGAGATTCGAGCCGGAAGCAATCCACTGAGGTTCAAGCCAAGGAGTGTCGGGAACTGTGCAAGCGGCATGGCTACACCGTGATTCCGGCATCAAAAGAAAATGATGCGTTTGAGGAAAAGGACATTTCAGGCAGGACGTACCCCACTGGATTTACAATGTCCGATCCTGCTTTTGAGGCATATTTCAAAAAGCACATCGGCAGGGAAAACAAACGTTCACGACCCAAATTAGGGGAACTGCTCAAAAGAATTTCTGAGGTTGATGTCATCGTTTGCCGGGACATTTCCCGATTGATTCGACCGACACGGCATTCCCACCTGGGAAATTTCATGCTCCAATTTCTTTCTGAAAATGGTGTCCAAGTTCACTCCATTGCTGAGGGAAAACTTGACCCAGACAATTTCGGAAATCTCATCACCACGAATCTCCAGATGATGATTACCGACGATGCAAAACGTACGGAATTGGAAAAATCTTTGGCTGGCTTGAAAGATAAACGCGACAACGGTTGGCTCACTTCCGGTGCATCTTTTTACGGGTTTGAATCCGGCGGGCATCAGAAGATGAACCCGATCAAAAACCAGTTGGACGTTGTTCGCATCATCTTCAAGCGGTTCTTGGAAGGCACTTCGATCCTCCAAATTTCACGGGATTTGAATGACGAGCACAAGATTCCAACGGCCCTAAACAATCGTTGGACAAATAAACAGGTGAGGAAAATTCTTGGCCGACCTGCATACGCTGGATTGTCTCGAAACAGTGCCGGACGGTTGATCGAATCAAGAGTTTTCAAAATTCATGCTGTCATCAGTGAGAGCGACTTTTTTGCCGTAGCTCGACAGTTGAATACCGATGATGCGTTCCTCGTTGAAACCGAGCATTCCGTAAAGAAACGCAACGAAAGAAAAACCAGAACGGGAAATCGTCGCGGCGGCAGACCGTTGGGATCAAGTGACCGGAGAGGTCCTTGCCATCCGTTTTCGGGTTTGATGCGTTGTGGTCAGTGCGGAAAACACCTGTACGTCTCCCGCACCATAAATCCGTACTACAAGAAACCGGTGGTGGTTTTTTACTACCAGTGCAATTCCCACATTTTTTCCAAGGCACCGGAATTCAGCGAGTGTTCTAAAATCCGACTCCTTGAATCGTATCCGCCAGATGCCGCAGCCCAGACGAAAAATCCAATGGGACACGGTTTGATTGAAGCGATGTTTCCGATTCTGTTCGCTGCATACATCAAGAAATTCGTGGACGACACCGGCACTGACAAAGACCTTGAAAAACAAAAACTGGCCCTTGAACAAAAGATTTCAGAATTGCAGCGAGAGGAGCGGACAATCACAGATCAGTACCTCCCCGGTTTGAGTCGTGGTGATGCGGACGCCAAAGAACAATTTGACCGGCTCATGTCCGAACGACGGGCGGAGATGAAAATTCTCAAGGAACAATTGCTGGCAATTCAGGAACGCGAATCACATTCCAAGCTCGCTGACATCACAGTGCCGAACGACTATTTTATTGATCCTGCAAAAATACCGATGGAGACGTTGCGCATACTGGCTCATGAAATCATTTCATCCATTGAAGTCTTTCCCAAGAAGATCAGGGTGACGTTCAAAGAGGGCGGAAAATTTGAATTGGAACGTGTCCGCAATCGCAATAGCCGGTTGTTGCCGTTCTGGAGAGCCGTTGTTGATACTCCAAAAATTTCCTCCAAGACCAAACTGACGGTGAGCTATTTTTACAAGTCCACTGCGCTTGGAATCATGACGCCTATCAAAACCCTTCACAAATCAACCAGCCTTGATGTTTTGTCCGTAGGCAACAACGATAGCGTTGATCAAAAGCGTTCAGAGATTCATCGCGATCCATCGGAGTTCACGAAGCTCTTGGAACCGATGGTCAGAATTTTGCCGACACACAAGCGGGCTTTTCACAGTTCGTCAGAACTTTTTTATCCAAAGGGTCCGAGACGCCAATAAAAAAAGCTCAACTTTTATTGCTTCGCATCTATAATATCTACAGTATGTTACACAATCACAAAAAATACTTTTACTTTTTTTGTGAATAATTTTACCTGTCCGGCGTATTAGTATGCGCGAGCCGTAATGAGCTCTCGATTGTACGGCTTGGTTCTCTGAAAACTGAATAGCGGAAACGGTGGTAGCCTAGCATATTTGGGCTCCCTTGCGCTTAGCAGGATGTTGACCTTTGACACCCTAATTGGCTTGTACTAAGCCCGTTTCATAGAGACGCACTCACCCCGGAGCAACTCGTTTTCACGATTGCCCATAATGTTTCCGCTTTTCGTTTTCATCACTTCGCGCGCTTCACGACCAGTCACCGAACAGATCAATTCACAACCGCACCCTGCGCGAGTTGCAACATGTTGTTTATCAATGTGTTATGATGCTATTGGCGATTTAGCGGTCGTACTTTTCCATTGAATCAACAGCGCACTCCATCCGGTATGTGCCGGTCCGCGCTGATACCGATATTTTCCGATCCGCACGATCTACCGGTGCCCTGGGAGTTCTGGGCACGCGAGGTCGTGAGATGGAATTTAGAATTCCATCTGCAACGAAAAAGGAAAAACAGCAAATGAATACGCAACATGAAGTTCAGAAAACTGGCAGCACCATTACAACGGAATTAGCATTAGTTACGACCCCAATACGTAGTTATTTCGACAATCTGGTATTCGAGAATACAGGCAATCCACTTGAAGGTGATTTGATGGAACTGACAAAGCGCATCGTTCAAGTTCCCAGAGGCTCAATTGATGATGCCCTGAAATCATTGGCCGGTGGTACGGTGAACAAGATCTGCAATTCAATAATCTTCGACACCGATACCAGCAATAGCTTGGTGGTGAGAAAGGCGTTCTGGATCGGCGCGGTGCTGATTGTCCTCAGGGACAAAATGGAAACAACAGAAGGCGATATCCGCTCATACGAAGCATACGACAAGCTAATGGAAAGTATGCTGAACGAATACGCGGACTCAGTATTATTGCCATCAATGGAATCTGGCCGCATTGATAAAGCGACCAACTTGACGAAAAAGATCAAACTGTCAGCGAGCAGGCGGAGACAGTTGAACAAGTATGTCAGCCTTGCACAGTGCGGACCGAAAATTCTGGAATATTCGCACGGTGGAATTGAGGCTGCGCTAGAGGTTCGCTATCTGGTTCTCGACATAATGCCGAAACCCCAAAAAGGGAAAAAGCAGGTCACACCGGAATTATTCCAGCAGAAGCTTGATGCTGCGATCAGGGAATTTCCGTTCCCTAGGCTCACCGCTCAGGATGGTGAAGATACTCGATCTGTATTCCGGCTCCACACTGACAAGGTGGCGACGATTTTTCAGTGCAGGTTAGCTGGTTTCAGAAACGAGGATGTCAACGAAGCCGATGCGGAAGGATACGCAAACAGAACAGGAAGAGCACTTAAAGCTGAGGAAGCGGAGGAGTTCTTTGAGACGTTGGAAAATGTTTCCGTGGAAGAGCACAGAACACGACTCTCGAAATATCTACGTGCCGCAAATCCAGAAAATAAGCATCGCAAGCAAAATGCCGCCCAGATCGTTGAACATCTGGCCAAAATTTGCCAATGGGGCCGTGATGTCCAAATCACGGACAAGAAAATACAAGAAATCAAGGCCTTGGATCAAATCCAAGACCGTTTAACACAGGTAATCGCAATTGCTACAAACTTATACAGTAGGATTCAAACAAGCACAAGCCCCTCAAATGCCCAGGTGGCAGAGGAGAATCATGGAGCTATTCCATGCGCTGACCGATCTCAAGATAGCGGATCGGTTTTATCAATTAGTTAATCCAATACACCCAAATCTATCGAAATTGAATATGCTCATATCCTATACATATTTTGGTGACCAAGAGGATACGCTGATACGCTTAAAGCGGGAAGGGAAAGTCCTTTCGACTTTTCTGGACGCTGGAACGTACGGCATGAATCCAGACGGGATGAATCCGGGATTGATGGACCAGTACCTTGTATATCTGTCATGGATATTCAAGGTTGGCCATCATTTCGACTACATTGCGTCGTTTGATGACCGATTCAATGAGCCGGAGCACAACTGGTTAAATTACCATAGGCTCAAGGCGGAATTGAAGACTCATGATGAATTACACGGAACAAGGCTGGCTGAAAAGCTGGTGCCGGTAATTCATTCTCCAGAGACCAATGATGCAAATGGTGAAATGACGCCTGCCGAGGAGTTCCTTCGCTACATTCAGCAAGGGGCTAAAACCATCGGAATCGGTTCATCGCCAAGGTTAGGTGATAAATCAATGCCTGCTATTACAAAATTGAGAAATGAGCGTGGGGTACGGATACATCGCTTTGGCAATTTCGATATTCGCTACATAGCGAGATGGAAAATTGACAGCGCGGATTCAGGCAGGTACTTCCGCTCAGCACAATTCGGAAAAGATGTTTTCTTTTGGGACTCGGATCGCAATAAACCAATACCTGTTTCCATCAGGACCGAAACACTCAAACCAGAATACCGTACTGTTTTGCACGATGTATTCGGGTGGGAGTTGGACGACCTGCTGGTTAACGTTGAAAATATCTGGATGGTAAATCTGTTTGCGCATCAGAAGATGCAGGAATTCCTGACCAAGACATTCGCAGCATAATTCAATAAATAGTAATTGAGAGGGGTATGGTTGTCATGACCATATCCCTCTCTTTGTTTTGCCGTAGATAGGCCGCGTTCACCCAGCCATGAGTGAACGCGGCCATTGGGTTTGGAGAGAATACCTTTGGAATTTATTCTTCTGTTTCAATGGTTCATTCCGTTTGAACGTCACCTGAACTTTCATGAATAAATATAAAAATGGGAGGACATCATGAAGGGCGTTTACATAGAACTAACCGATGACTTGTGGGTCATCTTACATGACACAAAACAACAAACATTACGCACATATCGCAGCATTGTCACAGAAGCTCTTCGTGATGTTCTCCATAAGTACCAAATGCAGATGAAGGCGCAATATCCTTTGGAGGAGATAGCGGCCAAATAGATTAGCGGAGGAGAGAATACCAATGAAGACCGATCCAGCCAGTTATTCCAGACTTTACTTAGACATGGGTTTGAAGGTGATGCCTGTTCATCCACCACTTTGTGGGGAAAAGCAGACCGGAAAAACACCTGCCGAATGGTATCCATCACTTGCCAGATGGGAAAATAGAAATGAATGGCCAAAACGGCCGGCACAAGACCCGAAGGAATTTGTCGGCGATGGAAAGATCAATCCAAACATCGGAATTATTCTAGGACCTTCCCGGCTTGTGGTCATTGATTTCGACGCAGATGGTGTGGCTCAACCCTGGCTCAAACAGCATCCCGATGTGGCTGACACCCTGTTTGTGGCTCGCAGTGAAAGGATGCTAGATGGAAGATGCCATGCCTATTTTCGTCTTGCCGAAAATCAGCAGCCCCCGGCTCCAATTAATCAATCCAAAACGCATGGATGGGAATTGCGTTCCGGCAATCAATACATGGTCGCCCCACCATCCATTCACTACACCGGTGGACAATACCGATTTTTCAAACATGGCACATGGCTAGATTTAGATTTTGATCCAACGTACCCACCAAAAGGGGCGATTGAAGCATTTAGACAGAGAATTCAACCGTTGGTATGGGATTCCGCATTCCTTGAAGGACTACCGGGCTACGACATTGAGGAAGTGTTTGATACCACTGAGGATGCCAAGGAGCTTGCGCAATCCAATATATCAAAAAAAGACATCGAAGTTGCTAGAGATGCTTTGCGGCACATTGATCCAGCCCAGGGTGCCGAGCGAACGAATTGGATCAAGATCGGGATGGCCGCTAAATCAGTCCACGACAGTTTGCGTGATGATTGGATGGAATTCAGTCGCAAAGCCCCGAATTACGGCAAATGCAATGGCCTAACGGGCGAGCAGGAATGCCGACGACAATGGGCATCATTTTCCCCAAAGAGATTGACGATTGGAACCTTGATCCATTTTGCCAAACAGTCAGGCAACTGGAATCCACCAAGACGAAAGAACTCCACAGATTGGAAAAAGTTCATCCGATTCCAACTGACCGACACCGGAAATGCCATGCGGTTTGTGGAAGCCTACAAGGATCGGTTGCGATTTGTCAGTGAGTCCAGAACGTGGCTGGTCTGGAATAGCAAAAAATGGGAAACTGATGAAAACGAGGCATTGGTGCTTGGATTGACCAAAGGAATTGCCAATTCCATCCGGCAGGAGGCTTCCGCGCTTGATCTCAGCGATGGCGTCCAGAAGCAGGCGCACGATCAATTGTTGCGATGGGCTGACACTTCCGAATCCGAATCCAAGAGACGGGCCATGTTTCAGTTGGCCCAAGCGGAAACCGAGATCGCCATACGTCAGGACCAGCTCGATTCAAATCCGTTGCTGCTCAATCTCCAGAACGGAATATACAATCTTAAGACTGACAGTTTTGGCCCCCACGATCCCAACCATCTCCAAACCCGAATTGCTGACGTGGAATTCAATCTGGACGCTGATTGTCCATTGTGGCGATCTACGGTTGAGTTCACCCGTCCCGGCAACGTTGATGAAATCTCCTACATAGCCAGAATCCTTGCTTATTCCATGACCGGCTCTACCAGTGAGGAAGCCTTGTTCATTTTTTACGGTGGTGGCCAAAACGGCAAAGGAACCATTCTCGACACCGTTCATCGGCTGCTTGGGGACTATTCCAAGACGGCAAACGCTTCAACCTTCGTGTCAGGATCAAGCGGCTCTCAATCGGAAACGAATTTTGTCTTGGCCGGATTGCAAGGAGTCCGGTTTGTTCATACCAGTGAAACTGACGATGAACATCTTTTGTCAGAAGCATTGGTGAAAAGAATCACCGGTCGAGACAAGATTCCAGCACGCCGTTTGTATGGAAACTATTTTGAGTTCTACCCTAGATTCAAACTCTTCATCGACTGCAACCACAAACCGGTCATACGGAACATGGACAAGGGAATATGGCGAAGAATTCATCTCATACCGTTCACCGTACAAATCCCGGATGACAGCATTGATCGTAATCTCAAGGAGAAATTGACAGCGGAACATTCTGGCATTCTCAATTGGTTGATTGCAGCATATCGGGACTATCAACGACAGGGTTTGAAACCACCGGAATCTATTCTGGCAGCCAAAGCCGAATATAAAGGCGACAACGATTTCATCGGGCGCTTCATATTGGAAGTGACCGAGCCATCACCGGACAATCACGAACTGAAAAGCGACGTTTACCGAGCCTATTCAGTATGGGCAAAACAAAACGGAGAAACGGAAATGAAAAAGCCAAAGTTTCTCCGCAGATTGAATGAACGCTTTGCAACAAGTCATGTGGGTAGCTCAAGCAGTGTTGCCTACAAAGGCTTTCGGATCATCTGGGATGCCATCCCATCCTCAACCTCGTTCCCTATGGGATGATTACAACAACCGAATGACCGAACGATCACCGAACGATAACCGAATGTACGCTACAACCATAACCACTTGTATTATTACTATTTATATTTATTACCGAACGACCGAACGAGTTTTTCAAGAAAAGAGTCTCTGGGAGATGAAGACCAAATAATTAAAAGGTAATTATGATACAACCTCTCCCTATAAAATAAGTTATGGAAAACCCATTCGGTCATTCGGTTTTCAAGGATTCACATAGTACGAAGTCTTGGAGTTGTAAAAATCATCCATTTCAGATGCAGAAACGCATAGGTGGTGGTGGTGTAGGACCGAATGAGTTTCGCTTCATTCATTCGG
Organism: uncultured bacterium; assembly: GCA_903906425.1. Taxonomy (GTDB): domain Bacteria; phylum Verrucomicrobiota; class Kiritimatiellia; order CAIVKH01; family CAIVKH01; genus CAIVKH01. Next base: position 838 of record CAIVKH010000140.1, on the reverse strand, counting down.
CGCATTCGGCAAGGTAAAAAGTGGGCCTGAGAGTCCGTTCGTACTGATCACCAGTTTGTAAACATTGGCTACAGCAAAAGTCCTCCTATTGGTCGATAGATGGCGGTGTTAAATACGCACAGATTTTTCAGTTCTGGAAATCGGTCTTGCCGTGAATTGCGAATTTCACCGAGTGCGCTTTAGTGATGCTCAATGGCGAACGGATGTTGATTCGCAACATCACATGGAACGATCATCATTTGTCACGTAGAAACGGCTACGGGCATGTAGAGGTACACTGAATCGATATGCTCGAAATGTTGTGCTCACCTCCAAACCATTTGCAAAAAGCGCATTTCATAATCCCGAGCAACAAAATAGCAGTAGGGGTTCACGCCCCTACCGCTATCTTGTTTCAGAGTTTCGTCATTCGTTCGTAGATTTCCTTTGGCGTTCTGCCGGGAAGCCCAACAATGTTATATGAACTTTGCCCGTCATCTCCCCGGACAAACGAGATCAGCAGCGTTGTGGCAGGATTGTGTTTCTTCAGCCATCCGATTTCCTGTTCACCAAGGATGCCATTGAATTCCGGTGTTGATGTCGTGACGTACCCGATCTCGATTCCGCTGATTTCAGAAAGGTTCTTGTTGAGAAAATCCATTTCTTTTACCAGCAGGACACCTACACCGTCTGACAACGAGCGCTTGTATGATTCAAATGCCAGCAGTTGCCAAAACGTTCGGATGAATTCTATGTGTTGTTTCCGTACAGCATCGCCGGGATAATCTCTTTTAGGTGCGACCATGATTTGTCAGCCCTCCAATTTCCCAAAGTTTTAAAGCATCCACCCCGAACTATT
>CAIVKH010000139.1 GCA_903906425.1 uncultured bacterium | reverse complement strand
GTGTCCGAAATCATAATCTCACTTTGTGTACCGGCGCAGAAATCCCCTGAAAAAGAAGGGGGAGACTTAGCTTTTAGGCGGCTGAAAGGATGCCAATGAATCGATACCTTGATCCACAGATTACATGTCAGAGTATCATTTGCGAGAATCTTGAAGGAAAGTGGTTTATTCTCATCAAATTTGCGAACCCGGGGGGCGTCGTCTATTGGAATAATGCTGCCTACAAAGCTGCAGGCACAACTATCGCCGCAATGACGCCGGAAGAAGTCATGCAACTTACAGTGGCACTGCCAGGTCTAACAGATTACTCCGCACAAGAAAGGTTCGCGCCATTTGATGAAAAGCTCGCCAATGGGTTCATCCGCACGATTAGCGAAAAACGGCGCGGCACACTGATTGAGTCATTAACAAAACTTCCGACAGACGAGGCCATCAAGAGGATTGGGTTTCATAACACAAATGCGCAGCGGATTCTTTTGGGTGACTTGAAATATCGGGTCGTTAAGTACGACTATGACGGCGTACCCGTCACGAATGAACCGCGATACGGCCTCTTTGGTCTTCTGAATGAGGACTGCCTTGCCGAAGTGCAGTCGTGGACGAAGAGTCAGCTTGGTCTCACGAGTGACCCATATCCTTTTAAGGCCCTGAAAGAAGGATTTGCCAATGCAGTGGCACATGCCGCCTATTTTGATGGAGATGGGGATGTTATCTTGGAACTATTTCCAGATAGACTCTGCGTAAGCAACCTTTGCCTGCGGGAATCTCAGTATTTTGCAAACAAATGGTTTTCGCGTAGTCACAAGACGGTGAACAAAGTTCTAATGGAAGCGCTCCGCCTATCTGGCATTGTTGATGAACTGGGGAGAGGCAAGAACCTCATCTTTGCAGAATCTTTGCGGAATGGCATGATGCCGCCGGAGGTCGTCCTTGAAAAGGGTGGCAGGTATGATAGGTGGCGCCTGTTCCTTTATGGTGGAGCACAAGATTCGCAGCATCTTAGGATATTCCAGCGCTTGAAGGAAATGTATGGTGACGAGCAGAAAGCTCTCATCGCACATGCATTAGTTCTCTGGAGCGGACATACAGTCTCGAGTATCCGTCAATATGTTGATGGTGACTCATCACGAATGTTCGCTCAGGTCCTTTCAGATTCGAATGGCCCCATATTTTACTATCAAAAAAATGACCAAATCGTCCTGCGACGTTGGGTGCGTGTTCTTCTTGGCGAAGGCAAGGATTCGAAACAACTGTCGCCTGTTGAAGATGAAGAATTGCTAGAATTTTCTAGCAAAATGCAGCTTCAATTTAGCCATGGCTATTTAACGCCTAAGGAACTTCGAGGCTACGCTGGCATGGGTGACACGCCTTCGGAGGTTGTTCTGAGTTCACAAATCCTGAAGAGGTGGACAGTGATGGGTAAAATAAAGAAGATAAAGAAAGGCCTGTATCAATTTCTGAGCAAGGAGACAGTTAAGAACTTTGATGAGTTTCTGAAGGTGTTTGAGACAGATCAATCTTCATCGGCGCCACCAGCGGCGCCGAACCCAACGCTGCCTCTCACGGGAGGAAATGGGTTTCTGAAGTGAATGATGGCGGTCTTTACATATGAACATTCTGCATAGCTTTTGCATGGACTTAGTGGGGCGGTGTGGAGTGATGGCGGCCCCGCCATCATTTCCGGGCTGGCGACGGCGGGGACGGCGTCGCTCCATGCTTTTGGCGGCTGGCGGGGGTGAAATGGGCTGTTCTGGCATAAAGGACTGTATTTTATGGCTTGCGAATATATTCGGGTCAAAAAATGGCGTCTGGAAGGGGCTCGTGAATTTTCATGTGCCGGTTCAGGACGTCCTGAGGGGGCTCGTGAGTTTTCATGTGCCAGTTCAGGACGTCTTGAAGGGGCTCGTGAGTTTTCATGTGCCGGTTCGGGACGTCTTGAAGGGGCTCGTGAGTTTTCATGTGCCGGTTCGGGACGTTCCGAGGGGGCTCGTGAATTTTCATGTGCCGGTTCCAGACGGCTGGAACGGCGTCGAGTTTTTCCACAATGGGGCAGCAGGGCTTGTGGATGGATGGGAGGAAATTGAACTGTGAAGTGGGATAGTCCGGGCATGAAGTGGGATAGGTTCCGGTGGGATTCACCGGATGTTGTGGAGCCTGTAGTTAAACAAAGAAGGAAGGATCATATGATAGACCTGAAGAAGTATCTGATGATCCCGTTTTCTGATCCGGCGATCAGTAACGGGGAGTTGAAGAAGTTCACGGAGGATCATCTGGGGCGTATGCGCAGGCAGAACCAGCAGGGTGGCCTTTTGGGTAAGTTGACGGCGTTGATCGCGGCCACGGAACCACCCTTTGCCGCTTTCGTGGCGACGCTCTCGTCGCGGGAGACGTCGGGCGCGGTGAAGGAGGGCGATACGCTGGCCATGACGGCGGCGATGAAGGCTTTCAAGGATCTGGTGCGGCGGCGCGCATCGCGTGTGGAGGATAAGTTCGGCAAGCCGAGTCAGCAGTATGAGGAATTCTTCCCGGGCGGGTTGTCGCGCTATGGGGCGGCGAACCTGGAGAATGTCGAGCAGATGATGACGCACATGGTGACCACCAGCACGAAGTATGTGGCGCAGGTGGGTCAGGACATGGTGACGGAATTCACGGCGGCGAAGGCGGCGTTCCTGGCGGCGCGCGGCGGGCAGAATGAGCAGAAGGGCGAAGTGGCTGATGCCATCCGCGCCCGCGAAGCGGCACGCGGCGCGCTGGAAATCCAGTTGACGAGGAATCTGCTGTTTTTCGCGGGTGAATTCCTCGGCGAACCCGAGCGACTGGCGGATGTGATTGATCAGTCCATCCTCAAGGAAGCGGCGAGCGCGGAGGAGCCGCCGCCGGCCCCCACGCCACCGCCCGCGCCGGGTGGTTGATGGCGATGTGATGCGGGGGCGTTCTTGCGCATGCGACCCAACCCTCTCCCCGCTGAGGGGAGAGGGCGTTTTCTCTGCGCGTGCGCCAGCCGGTGGTTGATGCCGCCGCCGGCCATCCCCGGGCCGTGAGCAAGATCGGACATGGACAAATGCAGTATGACCAATCGCCCCCGAGAATCTCATGGGCCCACCGCCGCCGCACACTCCGGCTTGAAGTCCCGCAGAATGTTAGTGTACTTGTTCGCACGAAAGGAAACGTATGAATCTAAAAACCGCAACGCAGCTAGTCCTGGGGTCCCTCGTCTTCGCACTGGTCCTCAATCTGTCGCAATGGGTGATTTTCACCTTCAATCTTCTTCCCTATGCCAAGTTTGAATGGTTGTTCAGGTCCATCGGCCTGCTTCAGATCTTCCTGTATGCGCTGCCGCTCATCATTTTCTTCTCCATCCTGAATGCGAAGCAGAGGGGCTGAAGCCATGGACAACGACCTCAGGGAGCTTCTTGAAATTGACGGCGACAAGGCAGGCGGCAGTCCGTCGCCATCCGCCGGAGGCGGCGAAGCACCGGTGCTCGATCCAGTCGTTGTGAGGCAAAAGCGACGGGCGCTTGGCCTGCGCAATATGTTTATCGGCGGGATTTGGTGCGTCGGGGGGACTCTCGTGACTGTGATCTCCTACAATGCCGCAGTAACAAGCCCGGGCGGCGGCCAGTACCTGATTGCATGGGGTGCCATACTTTTCGGAGGCCTCCAGTCCTTGAAGGGTCTCTTCCAGTTCGCCACCGCCTAGAGGAGGCGACCACGTGCCGCCGCGAGGGAACTGCTGCAGCGGCGAATCAAGGGACATATGAAAACAATTGCATCTTTTCTGCTGGGTCTGGTCGCAATGACAGGTATCGCCGCCGCGGCCGCGCCGGAGTTCTTCGTCTTCGATAACGGCGTGGGCCGGGGGTCGTGGTCGCCGGAGCAGCAGGCGCGGACGGTCAAGGAGCTTGGTTTCGACGGGATCAGCTATAACTACACGAAGCCGGAGGATCTCGCGGCGTGGCAGAAGGCGTGCGGGGCGCAGGGGCTGAAGATCTATGGGCTCTACATCTACACGTACCTCGACAAGCCGGAGCATTTCGCGCCGGCGTTCAAGGACGCGATCAAGCTGCTGAAGGGGACGGATACGGTGATCTGGATGACAGTGATGAGGCCGAAGGAGAAGGGCGATTATGAGGCCGCGGCGGTTCGCAACGTGCAGGAGATGGCCGACCTCGCCGCCGAGCAGGGCGTGCGCGTGGCGGTGTATGGCCACGTCGGGATGTATGTCGAGACCGGCGCGGATTCGGCCCGCATCGTGAAACTCGTGAACCGCCCGAACGTCGGGGCGAGCATCAATCTCTGCCACGAGTTCCTCGCGAAGCGCGGCGACCAGCTCGATGAGATGATCAAGACCGCAGCGCCGATTTCGATTCTCTGTTCTGTCAACGGCGTGGATGTGGCGAACAAGAAATACATCCTGCGGCTGGATGAGGGCGATTTCGATGTGGCGGCGTATCTGAAGAAGCTCTTCGCCGCCGGGTACAAGGGGCCGGTCGGTTTGCAATGCTACAGCGTCAAGGGCGACATCACCGAGAATCTGAAGGCTGACATCGCGGCGTGGAAGAAGATCGCTGCGAAGCTTGGCGAACCATGATCGGCGGCGCGGACTACAGCTTGCGGCTGTCGTAGGCCCACTGCAAGAGGGCCTGGCGCTGGACGCGGCGGCAGCCGAGATCGCCGGGGCGGCAGTGCTTGCGAAGCTGGGCGATGTGGCGGCGGATGGCTTTCCATCGCTTGATCTGCCGCTCGTCGTCGGCGGTGCGGCGGCCGATGTAGTAGCGGCAATACCATTGGAACCAGCCGCGCGGATCTTCGTGATATATCCAGTCCTTTTCAACCCAGTGCGACAGCGGCAGCGATGCGCTGACGCCAAAGAAGTTCAGTGCGGGATCGTGCCGCGCGGGGGAGAGTCTGGCGCGCACGAACCAGGAGGCCGGAAATTCCTTGCGGCAGTCGGTCATGTATTTTCCGCCGAAGACGCCGAGCGCGAGCATCTGCCTGGGCGTCAGCTCCGGCTTGAAGTCGGGATGAAAGCACCGCCCGGCCGGCTTCGTGAGGACATAGCAGTAGCCCTTCTGCATGCGGTCGTGGACGATGATTTGCCGTTCTTTCATGGTGATGCTCAATTGAGGTGCGCTGACAATACTACAGCACGTCCTCCGCGCGAATCGCGCCGGGGCCCGAGGCACGGCGCGGCGGCATAAATTCCAATGATTGGAAATGTCCGTGCGCGAAAAGTTCCAATGATTGGAGAATTGTTGTCGGCCGCAATTTCATCCCTGTTGGAGACATTGAAAATGAAAACGAATCTGATCCTATCGCTGGTTGTTGCGCTGATCGCGCCGATGGCGATGCATGCATCCGCACAAAATACGCTGACGGCAGACGAGCAATCCGCCGGATGGAAACTGCTCTTCGACGGGCAAACGCTCAAGGGGTGGCGGGCGTATGGAAAGCCCGGCACCGGTCCCGAAGCCATCGGCGGCGGATGGAAGATCGAGGACGGGTTGCTGAAGAAACTCGCCGGCGTGAAGGGCGGCGACATCATCACGGAAAAGAAATACACGGACTTCGAGCTGTCGTGGGAGTGGCGGCTGGAGAAAGACGCGAACAACGGCGTGAAATATATGGTGACCGAGGCGCGGCCGGGGGCGCCGGGCTATGAATACCAGATGCTTGATGACGAATCGGACCGCTACAAAACGCTTCACGCGAAAGGCAAGACGGCTTCGTTCTACGAAGTGCTCGCACCCGCCGCCGACAAGCCGCTGAAGCACGCGGGCGAATGGAACGCATCGCGAATTGTCGTGAAGGGAAATCATGTCGAGCACTGGCTGAACGGCGTGAAGGCTCTCGATTACGAACTCGGCAGCGATGCGGTGAAGGCCGGCGTCGCCGAGAGCAAATTCAAAAAGTATCCCGACTTCGGAACCAAGCTCACCGGCCACATCATGCTGACCGACCACCAGGACGAAGCGTGGTATCGCAACATCAAGATTCGCGAACTGTAGGAGATGATCATGATTAATCGTCGCAATTTCATCAGGAACGGAAGCATCGCAACCGGGGCGCTGTTGTGGGGCACGCAGCGCGCGTGGGCCGGAGCGAACAACCGCGTTCGCATCGCGGTCATCGGCATTCACGGGCAGGGGCAGAATCACATCAAGGAATATCAGGCGCTGCCGGACACGGAGGTGTCGGCGCTGTGCGATGTGGACGAGAATCTTTTCCCGGAAGTCATCGAGAAGTTCTACACGAAAGCGAACCGGCCGAAGCCGAAAACCTACACGGACATCCGGCAGCTTCTCGAAGACAAGGAGATTGACGCGGTCTCGATCGTGACACCGAACCACTGGCACACGCTCGCTTCGATCTGGGCGGTTCAGGCGGGCAAGCATGTCTCCGTCGAGAAGCCGTGCTGCCACAATTTCTTCGAGGGCCACCAGCTCGTCGCGGCGTCGAAGAAATATCGCGTGCTCGTGCAGGACGGCGCGGAGCAGCGCAGCAATCCGTGCTCCCAGACGATGGCGAAATTCCTCGCGGGCGGCGGGCTTGGCGAAGTCTATATGGCCAAGGGCATCTGCTACAAATGGCGAAACACGATCAAACACTTCGACGACGAGCCCGTGCCGAAGGGCGTCCACTACGATCTCTGGCTCGGCCCCGCGCCGCAGCGGCCGTTCAACAAAAACCGCTTCCACTACAACTGGCATTGGAACTGGGATTACGGCAATGGCGACATGGGCAATCAGGGCGCGCACGAAATGGACATCGCGCGCTGGGGCCTCGGCGTCACGCTGCCGACGCGCGTCTGCGCGATGGGCGGACACATGATGTTCAGCGACGACCAGCAGACGCCGAACGTACTCCACACCATGTTCGAATTTCCGAATCCCGATGGCGGTGGCGACAAAAAGAAAATCCTCCAGTTCGAAGTCCGCCCGTGGATCACGAACAGCGAAGTGCAACTCAAGGAACCCGTCAACGACGGCACCGGCGGCTACGCGGCCACCAGCGCCGGCAACAACGTCGGCAATCTTTTCTACGGATCCAAAGGCTACATGGCCAAAACCGTAAATTCATGGCAGTCCTTCATGGGCGAGAAACGCGAGCCAGGCGAATCCGGCAAGGGCATCGGCAACCACTACGGCGTTTTCGTCAACGCCGTGCGCGACCCCAAGCCCGAAGAATTCAACGTCAGCATCGAAAATGGATTCTATTCCTGCGCCCTCGTCCACCTCGGGAACATTTCGTACCGCCTCGGCCGCAGCCTCGAATTCGATCCCGCGACGATGCGCTTCCCGCACGACGAAGAAGCCAACCGCATGTTGACCCGCGAATATCGCGCGCCGTTCATCGTGCCGGAAAAGGTATAAGCCGGTCCTGGCGCGCCGATGCGAAGTGACCGCAAAGTTCCAATGATTGGAAAAAACCGGATGCGATCTTTTCCAATCATTGGAAGTCTCGCCGTCGTGGCCGGACTCGCGCCGGCTTTGTTCGCGCCCGTTCGCGCGGCCGCGCCACAGGACGGGCCGTGCGTCGTGGCGACCGTGCTGCGCTCCGACCGCGAAAAATCTTTCGGGCTGGCGGCCCAGCTTGCGGCGATGCAGCCGATCAAGGGCAGGCTTTTGGTTTGTACGAACGCCGCTGGCAATTCCGCGGCCGATTTTGAAATCCGCTTTTTGTGGCGCACTGCGAAAGACGCGCGGTCGTCGAACGAAGCGCCGACGATGGTCGCGGCCGATCTCGATAATGCCCGCAGGGCGCTGCTCGCGGCGATGAACGAATCGTTTTCGTCGCAGGCGATGGCGCGCGTCGCGATGGAATCGCCGAAAAGCGGGACGAGGAAATGCTGGGAAGTAATTTTCCCGTCGCCGCATTCCGGCGCATCGCTGGCGCGGCAGTTTCGCGTTGCGCGCAAGCTTGTCGCCGCGCAACTGGTGGCGATGAACATGATGACGCCCGCCGCCGTATCGTGGCCGCCAAATTTCCGGCCGGCGAAAATGCTCGCGCTCTACGACGCGGAAGGCGTGGGCTATTACGGCAGCACGCTTCTTGACCGCGCGGTGGATGAAACGACGCTCGACGCAAGGACGATGCCGGTTTGTCCCGAGGACATTCGCGAGGGAATTCTCGACCGCTGCATCGGCGTGCTTTTTCCGGGCGGCACCGGCCGGGGAATCGCCGCCGCACTGCATCCCGACGGCGTTCAGCGCGTGCGCGAATTTGTCGCCAAAGGCGGCGGCTATTTCGGCGTCTGCGCTGGCGCATACCTGGCGACGTCGGGCCGGCCGGACTACACCGGCATGATTCCGCTGAAACACGATCAGCCGTGGGAAAAGGGGAAATCCAAGCTGAAGCTCGCGCTCACGCCCGAAGGCGCGGCGCTGCTTGGCGCGGAATTCTCGCACATCGAAACGAGCTACCACTGCGGCCCGGTTTTTCGAGATCTCGCGCCGGACGGGCACCGTGCGCCGGTCACGGTGCTCGCCAATTTCGAAAGTCCGGCCACCGATGCGAAGGGCGTCGTCCGAAACGAAATGACCGGCACGCCGGCCATCATGTCGATGCCATATCAGAAAGGCCGGATCATGATCGTCAGCCCGCATCCCGAAAGTCAGACGAAGTTTTCTCCGCTCGTCGCCCGCGCCATCTGCTGGACCATCGGCCAGAATCCAAAGAGCATCCAGGCGCGCACTGCGTCCGCTCCGCACTCCGAGTCTGTTGAGACCGCAGGGGGAGAGAAAATCGAAACGGAATCTGCGGACAAAAAACAACCGTGACGTTGGCCGCTGCTGAAATTTCCCTGATCGGAAATTTCACGAGCTTGCTTGTCAGGCCTTTTCCGGCAATGCCAACGGGGTGAATTCTGTCGTGGCCGGGAGGAGTTGAATGAAAGACTCCCTTTTGCTGACTCCAGAGCGAAACGCGGGAGATGATCCGCCCATCTTCATTTGTGCTGTTTCGCGTCGTCGAGCACGGCCAGCAAGGCCTGATAATTGTCCACGAGCAAACCTTCGTAGCCGTGGCCGCCGCCTTTCCAGTCGCGCCAGTCGCGCGAGCGTCCGCTGGAATCGAACCCCTGAAATTCTCCGCGCGCATATCCGGCGAGCATCGGATGAAAAATCCTGCGCGCGTCTTCGGCGCGACCGAGTTTGTAGAGCGCCGCGACCGTGTAGTACGCCCAACAGCCGGTTGCGCCGCCGTTCTCGTAATACTGAAAACCGTCGCTCCCATTCTCCAAGCGCGGCACTCCGTGAATCTCCGGCGCGTTGTCATGAAAGACATAATCGCCTTTCTTCACGGGCACGAGATTGCCCGGCAGGCCGAGCGAAAAATTCGTGAAGCCGGCGGACTGCATTTTCGCGAGCAAATGATCCATCACGCTGTTTGCGGTCTTGTCGTCCAGCAGGCCGTACGTGATCGCGATCCCCTGCACAAAAGTGAACCAGTAGTTGTGCAACTTCCCGTCCGCGCTTTTCCATCCCGCGAGCACGCCGGCGTCCGGATCAAGAAACGTCGGCGCGTAGGCGGCGCGTAGACGAGCGGCTTTTTCGGCAAAGAAGGTCGCGTCGTCGGAATGGTTCAGTTTGCGCGCAAGCGCGGAAAACATGGTCGCGGCATGGAAGGCCAGGGCGTTTGCAAATGCATCCTCGTGGCCGAAATTGATCGTGTCCCACCAGTTTGCGGGACGTTTGTCCGCCAGCGGGCGGTCGCCGTAGTTTCCGGTGCCGGGATATTCGATCAACCCATTGCCATCCTTGTCGGCGGCGAATATCTCGCGTCCCCACGCAGCGAGCTTGTCGTAGTTGGCTCGCGCCCACGGCAGATCGTTCGCGCCTTCCGCATAATCGCACGCCGCGATCAGGAACGACGGCAGCGAGTCCAGCGAAGTCCACGGCGTTTTCCACCCGATGATGTCCGCGCCGGTCGGCTCTGCGCCGTAGCCAATCTGCCCGTAGCCCTTCGCGCCGGCGATATACCGGTCGAGCGTCATGCGCACGAGATCGAGACAAGTCAGTCCATCGGCCAGCGGCGGCGTGTGGCGTGCGAGGCTGGAATATTCAAAGAGCGTGAATGCGCACGGATCGCTGGAGGCGTTGTTCGCGAGCATCTGCAATCGCGGATTGACTTGAAAAATATTGAGCCAGTCGCGGCGGAATCCATCGTAGAGCGTGTCCGTTTCGACGCCCGGAAGCTGCGGATAAATCGCGACGACTTCCATCCGATATTCGACATGCCGCCGCTCCGCGCTCGCCGGCGGAAATGCAATATGCACGAACGACGGCTTCGCATGACGCCGCGCGTCGTAGTCGAGCATCAAGCCGGGCGAGTCGCCGGTGATTCGAAGCGAACCCATGTCCGGCATGTGCAAAACGCACGGCAGGCTCATCCGTCGCTCGCCGGATTTCATCAGGCCGAGCAGGGTGGCATGATTGGAACGCTGATTGAATGCGAGGGTGAACGGCGGCGCCTCGGCAACAAAATCGGAACTGAGCGTCAGCGTTTTCTCGCCGCACGTCGCGCGCCAGACCGGCGTGCCATTGAGCGTATAAGTGAACGGCTTCCCCAACTTCAGACCGGGCGCTGAAACAGTATTTGTTTCCACCAGCACCGGGTTTTGATCCACTTTCCCGCCGCCCAGCGAGTCCACCGAAAACCAACTGAACGCCGGTCGCGTCGGCGACAGCCCGATGGCGAGATGCTTCGATTGATAATCCGGACCGGCGGCGTAAAGCGCGAGCGATGGAGCCAGCAGCAGAGCGGCCGCGATCAATATTGCATTTTGTTTCATCGGATCTCCTTCGTCATTTCCAATCATTGGAAGCTCCGCTTCTGTAATTTTCCAACGATTGGAAAATCTGCCTGCCGCAATTTCCAATCATTGGAAGTTGTCGGGGCGACGTGGCGGCCGCTTCAGGGGGCGCGGGTTTCGGGTGGAAGCGCACGGATGAATTCTTCGGGGGCGTCGGGCGAAAGCATGATGGTGCGTCGGGCGAATTTCAAAATGACGATGCGCTTGGGGTCGGTGACGAAGCAGCGATAGGCGCCGAGGGCTTTGCTCCAGTACCAGCCGGTGATGGAATAGAAGCCGCCGTTGCCAAACGTGCGGATGGTCAGGCTGTGGCGGTCGGCGTCGGTGGGCCTACGCGCGGATTGCAGTCCGGCCAGCGGCAGGCGCGTGGTCCACATGAGGCGCGTGATGAGAATGCTGTCGGGGGTGATGCGATAGTCGCGCACGATGAAAAGCGCGGCGACGGCCATGCCGAGCAGCGGCAGGGTGCGCGCCCAGGGGGAATTCGGGAGCGCTGCGATGGCGATGCAGATGGAGGTGGCAAGCGCGGACATGACCCAGAGGACCGTCCCCCACGGGGCTTTGAATTGTCTCATGATTTTTCTTCCTGTGGAATTGCCGGCGCGCATTCTACCGGACCGCGATCTTCTTTGCGGCAATTTATTGCAGCGGCTTCTCAAATTAAATCCAGTTCGGAGGATGGATTTTGATTTTTGACTTCCGCGCCGCATCCGCCATCTTCACGTCATGCCGAAAAAGAATCCGAACAAGCCTGTCTGGCACCTGCTGCCCAGCATCCCGCTGCCCGTGCCCTACGGCGCGCGCCTCGTCGAAAATGGCGTTCAGTTCAGCCTCTTCAGCCGCCATGCCACGCGCGTATGGCTCATGTTGTTCAACAATCCCGACGACGCGCAGCCGCGTGCCGAAATCGAACTGACGCCGGAGCGCAACCGCGTCGGTGACATCTGGCACGTCCACGTTCAGGACGCGAAGCCCGGCGACTGCTACCTCTACCGCATGGACGGCAAGCCGCCGAAGGGCCACGCGAATCTTTACGACCCGCGCCAGTGGCTGCTCGATCCGTATGCGCAGTGCGTCGCCGGACAAAAAAAGTGGGGCGATATGGACGGGCTTAGCGCCGGCCACAAAATTAAAAGCGGCACCGCGTTCCCGAAAGGCGTCATCGTCCGCGACGAGTTCGACTGGTCCGACGACGTCACGCCGAACCACGCGCTGGCCGACACCGTGATCTACGAACTTCACCTGCGCGGATTCACGGCGCACGAAAGTTCGAACGTCGAGCACCGCGGGACCTACCGCGGGCTCATCGAAAAAATTCCGTACCTTCAGGAACTCGGCATCACCGCGGTCGAACTGCTGCCGGTGCAGGAATTCAACGAGATGGAATTCTTCCTCGAAAACATGGCGCGGTGCGACCTGAAGAATTTCTGGGGCTATAGCACGCTGGCCTTCTTCGCGCCGAACGGGCGTTATTCCAGCAGCGGCGTGTACGGCCAGCAGCTTGCGGAATTCAAGGAGCTGGTCATCGCGCTGCATCGCGCCGGCATCGAGGTCATCCTCGACGTGGTTTTCAACCACACCGGCGAGGCCGGCGACCACGGGCCGGCCTATTCGTTCCGCGGCATTGACAATCCGGTCTATTACATGATGGAGGAGAAAGGCCGCCACTACGCCAACTACTCCGGCTGTGGAAACACCATCAACAGCAACCATCCCGTCGTCCGCGATTTCGTGATGTCCTGCCTGCGCTACTGGACGCTGCACATGCACGTGGACGGCTTCCGCTTCGATCTGGCCTCCGTGCTCGCGCGCGACACCGACGGCAAGCTCCTGCCCAATCCGCCGCTGATCGAGCACATCGCGGAAGACCCCGCGCTCCGCCACACGAAGCTCATCGCCGAGGCATGGGACGCGGTCGGAACCTACCACGTCGGCAGTTTCCCCAGCGCGCGATGGAGCGAATGGAACGGCCGCTATCGCGATGACGTGCGCCGGTTTTGGGCCGGCGAAAAAGGGATGCTCGGCCCGCTCGCCACGCGCATTGCCGGAAGTTCCGATCTCTACACGAAGGACGAAACGCCGCTCAAGAGCATCAACTTCATCACCAGCCACGATGGCTTCACCCTCGCCGATCTCGTCAGCTACGAGCAAAAGCACAACGAGGCGAACGGCGAAAACAATCGCGATGGCGATCCGCGGAATCTCAGCAAGAACTACGGCGTCGAGGGCCCGACCAACGATGCGCGGACCAATTCCATCCGCCGCCGCCAGCAGAAAAATTTCCTCGCCACGCTCATGCTCTCGCAGGGCGTCCCGATGATCGTCGCCGGTGACGAATTTTCGCGCACGCAGCGCGGCAACAACAACGCCTACTGCCAGGACAACGAGATTTCATGGATCAACTGGAACCTGCTTTGGGAAAACGCCGCGCTTTTCAATTTCGTTCAGGAACTCGTCCTGTTCCGCGCCGCGCATCCGGCCTTGCGGCGCGCAAAATTTTTCGACGGCGAAAAGCAGGGACACTCGCAATCTGACATCCGCTGGTTCGGCCCCGATGGCCGCGACATTGACTGGCAAAACGGGCAGACGCTTGCCTGCCTGATCAACGGCCGCCGCGAATTCACCGGGGCTGCGGAAGACGATGACCACATCTTCATCGCGTTCAACGCCGCCGAACACAACACCAGCCTCCATCTCCCGCACCCGCCCGGCCAGCCGTGGCAGCTTGCGCTCACGACGCAGGAAATCCCACCGCATGTGCAGCACCATTTCGCCGTCGAAGCCCGCAGTGTGAACGTGCTGATCTCCGCGAAAACGCATTCGTGACGACAAAACCTGAAACCTGAGCCTGCGCCATGAAACGCTCCAACCTCACCGCCGCCGAAAAAGAAAAAATCCTGGCCGAACTCCATCGCGACCTCGCCGCGCGGCAGACCGGCTATCGCGAACGTGCGCTCAAAATCATGCCGCACATCTGCGCGCGTTGCGGCCGCGCCTTCGAAGGCAAGCGTCTCAAGGAACTGACCGTTCACCACCGCGACCACAACCACGACAACAATCCGCCCGACGGCAGCAACTGGGAACTGCTCTGCATCTACTGCCACGACCACGAGCACGACAAGGGCAGCATCGCCGGCTTCTTCGATGTTTCGAGCATCGAGAAAGAGAAGACGGATGCCGCGAGAATCGCCAATCCGTTTGCCGCGCTGGATTCGATGCTGAAGCCGAAATCCTGAAGCTTCCAATCATTGGAAGATTTCCACTCCGCACTCTTCCAATCATTGTAACTTTGCGCTGCGAAGTTCTCCAATCATTGGAGCTTTGCGCGGCGCACTTTTCCAATGATTGAAAAATTCGCCGGACGGTCACGGGGCCGCCGGCATCGCGCGAACGACACGTTCCCACTCGTCGGCCATGAGCTGGTGGCCCGAATAGGTCGGGTGAACGCCGTCCCAAATCCAGTGGTTTACCGGGGCGCGTTTGCACGCATCGTCAAAGACGCGCTGGAAATGCACGAGCGCCGCGTGGTGCTTCTCCGCGAGCTTCGCGACTATCTGCTGGCGCTGCACGACGCTGGAGCGGCGGGCGTCGTTGGTGGTCATCGCGCCGACCGGCAGCGTGAACGGCTCGCAGAGGACGAGACGGATTTTCGGATTCGCGGCCTCCGCGTCGGCGAGGATTTTTTCGTACACGGCCTCGTATTCATCCAGCGGAACATTCTTCCCCGCGTCGTTCACGCCGATCAGGATGCTGAGCACGTCCGGCTTCAAATCCAGCGTGTCCTTCTGCCAGCGGTCGCGCAGGTTCAGCACCGTGTTTCCGCTCACGCCGCGATTCATGAAATCGAAGTTCTTTTCAGGAAAGGCCGCGCCGAACTTCGCCGCGATGATGAAGGCGTAGCCATGGCCGAGGATGTGGTTTGGATCGGCGCTGCGTCCGCGATTTCCGTCGGTGATCGAATCACCCTGGAATAAAATCCGCGCGCCCGGCTTGAAAACGGGAATCGGCGCGATGTCCTGAGCCATCGCCGCCAGTGAAATCAAACAGACCGCTGCTGATAAAAGAATCTTCTTCATGTAAATCCCAAGTCCTTTCCTGCGAAAAACGCAACACCGGTCTGCTCAAGCGGACCGCGCCGCACGTTGTATCACAGTCCGGAAACGCGTACCGGTGAATTTTGCGCCGTGACCTCGGCCGCGGAATTTACGATTGCGGCGTTACCCGATTCAACTCGGAGATGTCGTTCTTCATTGCGGAAGTTTTCCTGTCAATCGGCTCAACGCTTCACTTTTCGAAATGACTTTGCCATCTGCCAGCAGGCACAGCCCGGCACCTCTGCCATAGCGCTTGCCGGTCTTGTCCCAGAGGATCGTCAGCGTGTGACCGTGATACGGCACGCGATCGAGGCAGAACCAGTCCCACGCGTCCGCGGGCACAAGCGGGTTGACTTCGACCGTGTCGTCCGCACGCGGACGCAAACCGACGAGCCCGTTGATGACGAGGTCGCAGAATGTCGAGTGGTTGTAATCCTTGCCGCGATCGGAGGTGCCGCCTTTTCCCTGCCACTTCTTCAGGTCCTTCTTCTCCCAGTTCAAAATGCAGGTGCGAGCGATCCAGTCACCAGTGAATGGATTCTGGTCTTCGTCAATCCACGGCACCGTTTTGCCGTCGTCGAGTTTCAGCCGGTGGCTGCGCGCATAGGTGCGGAGCGCGTCGAAGTAGTCTTCGCGCGTGAGCACGGGCTGCGGTTCGCGGTTAAGATAGTTCGCCAGCGCGGTGAGCGTCTGCGCGGTGGCGAAGGGCCAGACCGGACCGTTCCACAGGCACTCGTGACGGTCATACTGAATCGCAAATCCCGGATGCCGTCGCTCGGCGGTGGTGAGCCCGAACGGCGCGGCGAATCCGTTCGTGTCGGCGAGTTGTTTCCACGCAGTTCCGAAACGCGAATCGGGCAGATTGAAATACCACGGGACGTAGCCGAGCAACTCGCGTGCGTTCGAGAGCGCCGCGGTATTTTGAGTGACATCGTTTGTGACCAGACCGGTTTTTGCCGCGCCGGGTTGCGGTCGCGGAGCGCGGCGCACTTCGAAAAATTCCTGTTCCGAATTCCAAAGTTGCGATTGCACGAGTTGCTTCAGCTTCTCCGCCTTCGCGCGATACGTCTGCGCCACCTCGGTCTCGCCGGCCATTTCTGCGATCCGCGCGATGCCGAGCGCATCGCCGAATTGATAGCTGTTGATGGTCGGACGGAATCCACTGCCGCTGATCGAGCCTTCCATTCCGTCGGCGTTGTCGTTCTGCCAGAAAAGCCCCGTCGCCGCGTCGGATTTCTCCTTCTCCCAAATCCCGTAATTCTTGATGAGGTCCGGCAGCCACTCTTTCGCGGGCGCAAAATCGCCGGTCACATCGCACCACGCGAGCACCGAGTCCGCGAGCCAGAAGCTGTAGGCCCGCGCGCGACCGCCCTTGTGCAGCCACCACTCGAAATAGTCGCGGACAAATTTCTGGTCGGCCAGCCAGCGCCCCTCGCGGATGTGGTGCCCTGCGGCGCAATTGATCGTGTTGTACTTCCCCGCCCACGGCACGGCCGGCAAGAATTCCGTGATGACCCAGCCGTCCGGCGTCTGCTTCAGATGCTTCCGAAACGTCCACCAGCGGAAATAGAACGTCTGCTGCAGGTCCGTGTCCGGGCACTCGAAGAGCGGGATGTTCGCGGACAGAAATTCCCACGCCTTTGCATTCGGGAACGCCTGCGCGAACGACTCCCGGTCATCGGCATTGAAGCGCTCGATGCAGGATTTGAAGTCTGCATGCTGGAGGACTCCTCCAGCATGCAACATGGTCGGCGGCGCCAGCAACACCGCGACAATTGGCAGAACATTTCGTTTCATTCGGGTCCTCCCGTCATTTCCAATCATTGGAACTTTCACTGCTTCAATTTTCCAACCATTGGAAATTTATAGACGAGATGGCGGGCACCTCTTTTTAAGATTGCACATGGTCCGCAGTCACTCATCGTGCCTGTACAAGGAGCGGCCGAAGGTTCCGGGTCGCGGTGGTTCGTCGAGAACAGCAAACCACGATAAATCATGGCCAGCGCCAATTCCGTGAACATGCTTCTCGCCGCGGCGAGTTTTGAAGCCACGCCGTCGGAATGCTGAGCCAGATTCAGCAGCCTCGCAGGCGCGGGCGTGGCGATTGCTCAGCCTTTCGAAAAATCGAGGACTTCACGCCCGCCACGGGCGCGCGCGAGACTGGGCTTTCGCGACCGTGTCGCGAACAATCCGGCAATCTTCCTCGATGTCGAAATCAAACATGCCGGCGAGGACGAAATCAGCGCCGTTGGTGAAGGAATGCGCGAATGCGTCGGCCGGCGGAATCGCTCCGGCAGCCATGACCTTGAAGGCGATCCACGGCTTCGTGACCGTCTTCATGAATTCCGCCGTCTCCTCCGGATTGCGGCACCAGTAGCCGGGAACTTCGGAGGTGGAGGTCTTCGCCTCGCCGGTACGCGGCGCGCTCGGATAATGGTGGTGATGAAATGTCTTGATGTAAAAATCCGCCGGCCACTTCTCCGTTTCGACCTGCTTAATCGAGTTGAGTTCGTGCGCGCCCAGCCCGACCGGCGTACCGAGAAGTTTCGCCTCGTCGAGCCGCTTGCGGAGGATGTCCATTTTTCCCTCGCGAAGGCATTTGTCGGTCTGCTCGCCCCAGATGTAGATCGCCTCCGATCCGAAATCCACCATCTTGCGCACGTCCTCGGCATACTTCACGGCATCGGTGACCTGGCACGTTGAGTAGAGGATGGACTGAATTTTGCCGCCGTTTTTCCGGTGATCGCCGAGAATCTGGAAAACGGTGGGCGTGATGTTCACC
Organism: uncultured bacterium; assembly: GCA_903906425.1. GTDB lineage: Bacteria > Verrucomicrobiota > Kiritimatiellia > CAIVKH01 > CAIVKH01 > CAIVKH01. Next base: position 9,802 of record CAIVKH010000139.1, on the reverse strand, counting down.
GAGAGCGTATTGATCCCGCTGGCCTCGGCCAGTTCGATCGTCTCGCGAATCTTCTCATCGGTGTTGTAGGACTTCACCAGCTTGTTGACATATCTGAGATCGCGGCTGTGCTGGTAGCGCGTGAGCAGATTGCCGCCGAGGATCAGCCGCGTGACGCTCATTTCGCCGATCTTGCCCGTCGGCAGCAAATTCTTTTGCATCGCCGCGGCGGTGCCGCCGACCACATTCGTCGCGGCCCTCGCGCCCGCCGCCAGCGCGGAAGATGCGAGCACGGAATTACGGATGAACGCCCGGCGGTTAAGTGTCTCTTTCATTTTTTCGATTCCTTCCAATGATTGGAAAAACCCGGTCACGGACTTTTCCAATCATTGGAAATTCCGGTCCGGTTGTACAGCGTCACGGCTTGCCTTTTTCATACACGCGCACCCAGTCGAAATCCGCGGACGCGGGCAACGCGGCGTCGTCAACATGGTCCGGCTTTTTCGGATTGCCCCACAGCACGGCGACGCTCGTCAGCCAGACGTTCTGCTCGCCATGCGGAAATTTTGTCGCGTCGGTTTTGTGCGTCATCTTTCCGTCGAGGAAGAATTTCACCTCGGCCGGCGTGAACTCGCAGCCCCAGACGTGGAAGCCGGCGGCGAAATCGGGGACGCTGTCGCGATAATAAATGCGGCCGAAGTTCTCGGACTTCTTGCCGTGCTGGCCGCTCCAGTCAATCACGCCGGCGGAATACGAGCGGTTGTTCACCGCGTCCTGCTCGCAGATGTCAATTTCCTGCGCGCGCTGGTTCTTCGCCTTGCCCGACTCGACCGACTGCGCGTAATCCTCGCCCGGTTTCTTCGGCGGCGTGTAGCTCATCGTCCAGAACGAGGTGTGCCAGCCGGCGGCTTTCGGGCAGCGGAAGCGCGCCTCGTAGTAGCCGTATTTGAACGTGCGTTTGCTGATCAGCCCGCCCGCCGTGTAGTGCAATTTCCCAGCCGCTTCCTTTTTCAGTGCCAGGTGCATCATGCCGTCCGCGACGGAAACATTCTCCGGCTTTTGAAGACTCAGCAGCCGCTCGCCGGTGCGGAAATACCACTCGTTCGTGTTGACCGCGCTAGCGTCGAACTCGTCGTGCCAGACGAGCGAATAGCCCGCGAGGCTGCCGTCGGCCGACAGCGGCTTGATGTCTTCGGCGGGCGCGCTCAGCAGCGGGAGAGTTGCGATGAGGGTGGCGGCAATTGTGAATTTCATTTCTTCTCCGAAGTGAATGTTGTTTGGAAATGGAGCGATCTTTCCGGGCGATCCGAAAAACGCAACTTCAACGTTCCATCTGAAATCTCAGCACCGGTCACCGGCAACGCGGCCGCGGCGGCGGTCGGATACAGGACGAACAGTTCGGCGACTTTTCCCGCCGCAGATTTTTTGTAGATCGCCGTCGGGATCGGCCGAATGCCGCCGTAGCCCTGCGAATGATCGGGCAGCCAGCCTTGCACCGGATCTTTCTGGCCCTTCACAATCCGCACGCCGTCCGCGCCGAAGGCGGTGATCGTCAGGTTCGGACCGGTGTTTTTTGTCGCGACGCGAAGGCCGTCAACGGCCGCGTCAGGCGAATCGAGATGAAACATCGATTCGTAGGTGTGCGGCTTGTCGTCTGCCGGTTGCAGTTCGTCGGCGATGACGAAGAAATCCGGCTTCACGAAGAAGACGTGGCGCGTTTGCTTGACGACGCGTTCAGACTTCGTCCCCCACCCTTCCTCGTAAACAGCCGCTGCGTGATCGAAGTCCGCGTTGGTTTCCCAGATGTGCGGCAGCGGCTTCTTCACGACATACGTTTCGCGCGGCTCATGGCGGCGGTTCTGTTCGAGGCCGTCAACGAGCACGACATTGTGCGCGCGGCTGCTCAGCACGTAGCGTCGCCAGTCGCTCGCGTCGTAGGTGTATGTGCCTCCCTCGACGAGCAGCGGTTTGCCGAAGGCGGATATGATCACGCTCAATTTATCCTCGTGCTGGTGGCCATAACCGAACGGCCCGCCGTCCATGCAGAGCCACTTCGCGTCGCGTTCCCAGCCGCTGCGCATAATGAATTGGCCGGCGAACGGGAACAGATGCGACGTGTGATCCGGCAGCTTGCCTTCCTTGCCGCCGCTTGCGACCCAGCGGAAATCCGCCCGCGATGGGAACAGCTCCGCGGCGCGCTTCATTTCGCCGAGGATGTTTCCCGCGCCGGAATCATTGAGCGGCGCGGTGGTGCGGTCCGGCTGCATGGAAAAGAGGAAGTAGTCGAACATCTTCTCCATCTTCGCGAGGTAGTCCTTCGGAACCTCGAAGCCCGTCACCGGCACGAGTTCAACCGGGCCGAGAAAATTCCGCTCCGCCACGCCGTGATACCCCGGCGCAAGCTCGACCTGCGCTCCGTCGGGATAAACCTGCACGTCGAGTTCGGCGTAGAGCCGGCCGATCGCCGTGTCGCGCCAGAGCTTCGCATCCTTGAACTCGGGAAAGAGCGCGCCGACGTGATAGAGGCCGTTCGCCTCCATCGTCAGCCAGTTGCCCGTCGCGTGGAACTTCGTCAGGTACTGCGCGTGCTCGACGAAGCTTTTCACCATCAGCACGACCGCGTCATCGTCGAACGATTTTGCCGGGAGAAAACCGGAGAAGACTTCCGGCCAGACCGAACCGGTGCGGATGCCCGCCTCGATCGTCCGCCAGCGCGATCCCGCGCGATTGTCCGCCTTGTCCAGAGGCACGAGGCAGTCGCCCGTCCAGCTGCGCAACTCGGCGACAAATTCCTTTGCGTATTTCTCGTCGCCGGTCGCCCGCCAGGCCTTGCTCAACTCGATCCACGCCACATGCCGGCTGAGCTGCCACGTCCACTCGTGATTCGCCGGCCACTTCGAACCCGGCTGCGTCGTGGGATTGAACGCCCAGTCGATCTTGTCGCCGAACTGCCACTCGATGCCGATGCTGTTGAAGCGATGAGCCAGCGCACTCTCCGCTCCGCGCGAGCGAAACTTCGGATCGTGTCCGACCGGGGGCAGGTCGCTTGCGAACCACTTTGGATGTTGTCGCGTCCGGAAATATTCCGCGAACGCGTGCTTCGCCGCCGGCCAGTCGGATTTGTCCGCGGCGGATTTCACCGCGGCCAGCTCCGCGCGGTTCAAGTCGAGCAGCTGGAAGAACTGCGCCTCACCGAGACGCGGGCCGGTTTCGGCGGCCCGCACGACGGACACAAGCGCGAGAAGCAGGAGGACGAGAAGAGCGGACTTCATTTCGCCGGGCGCTTCTGCGCGAACAGCCAGTCGTAGAGCGCGGCATCCGCGTAGGCGTTGTCCCACGAATTGTGACCGACGCCGGGATATTCCGTGTACTTCGGCTCCCCGCCGGCCGCCTTGATCGCGGCAATCATGTTGCGCGAACGCGCCACCGGAACCGCACCGTCCTTGTCGCCGTGGAAACACCAGATCGGCAGCTTCGTCATCTTCGCCGCCTGATTCTCATCGCCGCCGCCGCAGATCGGAATCGCCGCCGCGAACCGGTCCGGCCAGCGGCTGATCGCGTCCCACGTGCCGTAGCCGCCCATCGAAATGCCGGTGATGTAGATCCGACCCGCATCGATGCTGAACTCCTTCTGCATCGCATCGAGAACTTCCATCGCCAGCCGCATGTTGCGCGACGGCTTTTCCGGCAGCGCGTTTTTCATCTCGCTCCAGTTCACATCGGACCATTTCTGATTCGTCGGCACCTGCGGCACGACGAGGAAGCAGGGATTCTTCGCCTGCATTTCATCCGAGGAGAAAATCTTCATGCCGTGCTTGAGCTGCGCCACATTGTTATCGCCCCGCTCGCCCGCGCCGTGGAGGAAAAGCACCAGCGGATACTTCTTCGCCGCGTCATAATTCTTCGGCTTCATCAGCCGGTAGCCCAGCTTCTCGCCACTCGCATCCGAATAGACGCGCGCCTCGAACCGCGCGGCGATCTCCGGCGCGACCTCGGGCGGCTTCGGCGCCTCGGCCACCGCGCTACTCATCGCCACCGCCGCCAGCCCGGCCGCCACACCGCAAATCATCATGATTGATTTCATTCATCGCATCCTTTCGAAAATCGAATTGTCGTCCGCCCGAATATTTCCCATCGCCCCGGGAAACTCACGCCCTTTCCAATGATTGGAACTCACCGCCGCGATGGCTTCCAACCATTGGAACCTCCCGCCCGCCCGCAAACCGGAATTGCCCGCGCCGCGGATGCTGCTACTCTCCGCGCCCATGAAGACCCGCGAGGAGGATTTGAAAGATTTCGTCGCATGGTGCGGCGAGCACATCACCGGCGACGAAAAAGGAGAGGCGCAAGTTTTCCTCGACCGTCTCTTTCAGGCCTTCGGTCAGGGCGGCGTCAAGGAAGCCGGGGCCACGCTCGAAAAGCGCGTCACCAGCGACAAGGGCACCATCACATTTGCCGATCTCGTCTGGAAGCCCGTCGTTCTGATCGAAATGAAGAAGCGCGGCACCCCGCTGCAAAAGCACTACCGTCAGGCCTTCGACTACTGGACTCATCTCGTCCCCAACCGCCCGCGCTATGCCATCCTCTGCAACTTCGACGAGTTCCTCATCTACGACTTCGAAACGCAGATGGACTCCCCCGTGGACACCATCGCGCTCGCCGATCTCCCGCGCCGCTGGACCGCCCTCGCGTTTCTCGTTCCCGGCAATCTCACGCCTGTCTTCAACAACGACCGCGTCGCCGTCACGATGGATGCGGCCAAGGAAATGGCGCACGTCTTCAACATGCTCAAGGTGCGCAAGGTTGATCCCGAGCGCGCGCAGCGTTTCATCCTGCAGATGCTCGTCTGCTTTTTCTCCGAAGACATCGGCCTGCTTCCCAAGGACCTTGTCACTCAACTTCTGCTCGACGCCAAGACGCCCGCCGAAACCTTCGATCTGCTCAATGCTCTCTTCGCGGCGATGAACTCGAAGATGCCCGCCGCCGGCGGCCGCTTCAAGGACGTGCGCTATTTCAACGGCGGCCTCTTCGCCGAATCCGGGGCCGTCGAACTGCGCGACATCGAACTTGTGAAGCTCCGCGAGATTTCAAAGTTCCAGTGGGAAAAGGTGCAGCCCGAAATCTTCGGCACCCTCTTCGAAGCCTCCAGCAGCGACGACCAGCGCCGCGCCTTCGGCCAGCACTTCACACACCCCGCCGACATCATGATGATCGTCCGCCCCACGATCTCCCAGCCGTGGAACGAACTCGTCGAAGGCGCGAAGACGAAGAAGCAACTCGGCGATCTGCTCGAACGCCTCCACCACTTCCGCGTACTCGATCCCGCCTGCGGCTCCGGCAACTTCCTCTATCTCGCCTACCGCGAACTCAAGCGCATCGAGGCCCGCATCTTTGACCGCATCGCCGAATTCAAGAGCAGCGCGAAAGACGACGCACAGATCCAGATGGGTTTCTTGAGCGTTCAGAACTTCACCGGCATGGACATCAACGCCTTCGCCGTCGAAGTCGCCAAGGTCACCATGATGATCGCGCGCAAACTCGCGAAGGACGAACTCCACATCACCGAGCGCGACCTCCCGCTCGACAACCTCGACAAGAATTTCATCACAGGCGATGCGCTCATCGACGCGAACGGAAACCCCACCGTCTGGCCCGCCGCCGATGTCATCATCGGCAACCCGCCCTTCGTCGGTGCGAAGTTGCTCAAGCCCGAACGCGGCGCGGACTATGTCAACGCCGTGCGCCGCGCCTATCCCGACGTGCCCGGCATGGCCGACTATTGCGTCTATTGGATTCGCAAGGCACACGACGCGCTGCCCGAATGCACGAAAGCCGATCCCGTCGCCGGACGCGCCGGACTCGTCGGCACGCAGAACATCCGCAACAACAAGTCCCGCGTCGGCGGACTCGACCATGTCGTCAAAGACGGAACGATCATCGAAGCCGTCGAGAACCAACCATGGTCCGGCGAGGCCGTCGTGCATGTCTCTATCGCAAACTGGGTCAAGACGCAGAAGGCAGCACTACTGCCAAAGAACAGGAAGCTGTGGTTCAATGTGCACGCTGAAGAGGCTGAAGCCAGTTCATCAGATGCAAATGCTGATGTGTTTAGACTCGCGAACAAGCGCCGGAAGCGCCGCGACGAAAGCGCGAAGGACTACGACCTCGCCTTTCGAGAGTGTGCTTTTATCAACTCAGCTTTGTCTGACGATGCCGATTTGAGCAGCGCGAAGAAACTGCTTTTCAAGAATCGCGCATTGGTCTGCCAAGGCGTTACGCCCGGCAGCGACGGCTTCTTGCTGACCGAGTCCGATGTTTCACTAATCAAGAAGAACGATCCTGAATCAATGGCCGTTGTTTTTCCTTATCTGACGGGACGCGAGATGTTGAGTGGCGACGGGAAACCCGAACGATGGATCATTGATTTCGGCAAAATGACAATTCTCGAAGCGCAGCGGTATCGCATCGCTTTCGATTACGTGAAGCAGAAGGTGCTCCCGCAAGTTTCGAAGAAAATGGACGGCAGGCAGGACAGCGAAGCAGCCGAAGGAAATCAGATTGATCATTGGTGGCATCACTGGCGCTCGCGAAGAGAATTGATCGAGAAGATTCAGAAGATGCCGCGCTTCATGGTCTGTTCGCGCGTTACAAAGCGACCGATCTTCGTATTTATCAGCAAAAAGATTCTCCCCGGCGACGCCATGCAATCGTTCGCCCTCCCCGACGACTACAGCTTCGGGATTCTGCAATCGGACGCGCACTGGCAATGGTTCGTGGCGAAGTGCTCTAAGCTGAAAGCGGATTTTCGATATACGCCGGAATCGGTGTTCGACACGTATGCGTGGCCGCAGTTTTTGGAGTGCGGCGCTGCTGCGCCGCTTTCGAAAGGCGGCAAAGAACCAAAGCGCCAGAGCACTGGCGCACTCCAAAAAATTTCCGCCGTTGCGGAGGCGGGCCGGGAAATCCGGCGCATCCGCACGGAGGCGCTGAAGACGATGAAGGGCGGTTTGCGGGCGCTGTATCGCACACTGGAACTTCCCGGCGCAAATCCGCTCAAGGACGCCCATGCGAAACTCGACGCGGCTGTGTTGGACGCCTATGGCTTCGATCCGAAGGGCGACCTGCTCGCGCAACTGCTCGAACTTAACCAGACCGTGGCCGCCCGCATCGAAAAGAAGGAACCCGTGACCGCGCCCGGCCTTCCCGCCTTCGTCCCGAATCCCGCCGCGTTCATCACGGACGACTGCATCCGACCTGATCGACTCTCGTCCTGATCGTGTCACGTTGCGACATGGCCGCATCAAAATCGTCTATCGGGACCTGAAACTCGATGTTGCGAGTCGCGGAGTCGTATTATTGAACCATGATTCCGTATATCATGCTTCAGAAGTGGGACGTTTGCTATTCACAATCATCGTTTAATTGATTGCAGTAAGCTGAAGTTTATCTGAGTCCGTCAATACTCATGCTGTAATTGTCATTTCAGATGGAGATATGATTGCACGAATGATTTTGACGAATGCATAGTAGATATGATGGTATCAGAAGGCTTAATGCTGAAGGAGTGATATATGATGATGTATCAGCGAATACAAAACAGGGCATCTGAAACTGTTTCTGTGATCAATGGCAATGTACCAATGTTGAAGGTACGTGGATCAACGGTATCCGATCTGCATTCGAAGGCTTTGGCTTTGAATGACCTGGCTCAGGAGCTTGATGATGTCATGACGGATGCACATCAGGCCGGAAGCGCTGTTAAATTCAGCTTTCAGTCCATCCGCGCGCTCGATTTGTCATTGCCGCACATCGCGGAGCATGAGCTTGATGAGACCATTGCGGAGGAATCCGCCCTGCTTGGTCTGCTGCCGGCAATCTATGCGATCCAACCGCGCACGCCGGCAAAGGCCATGGACAGGGCGAAGCTGCTCATCAGCGCGCTCAATGGGATCAACAGTCATCTCGCATCGCTCACGCCCCCTCGCCCGGAGATCAGCGCCGCAGGCAAGACGGTCGCCGACCTGGTCGAGCTGGTGGCCGCCCATCCCGGCATTGAGCAGGCCCAAGCCCGGGCGGATGCGGCGGCGGCGCTGGCCCGCGCCGCCCTGGCGAGCGCAGCCAAGGCGGTGGACCGGCTCAACAAGAAGTTCTATGCGTCCCTCCTGGCCTTGATCCCTTCGAACCCGGTCCTCGCGGATGTGATCAAACTGATCAAGACCAGCAGCCCAAACAGGCCGCGCACGCTCGGCATCAAGAGCATCACGCAGGGCGGCGGCGATGGGCTCCATCTGGTCGTGGTGTTCGCTCACAAGACATTCAACAAGGAACTCACGAACAGCATCGAATGGTTTGTGGCCGGCGAGCAGCCGGAGTTTTCAAATAAGTCGGGCGCCGAAGCCGGCGGAAATTCCATCGGCCCGTTCCCGGTTGGGAAGACGGTCCGCCTGCGCACGCGCGCAACCAGCGGCACCGGCTCGACACTCGGCCGGCCGCGGAATGTGACGATCCACCAGCCATAGGCGTGAATCCGTCAAGCATGACGGTGGCGGAGATTGCAGTGTCGCCCTTGGCCGCGCCTCTTCAATGAGCGCGGGCTGGCGGCACGCGTCTTCCCTTTTCCTGCGGCGGGGCGCGGCCGCAATTTCCAACCATTGGAAACCCTGCGCGGGAAATTTCCAATCATTGGAAAATTGCGGCTCCGTGATTTCCAATGATTGGAAGCTGCGGGGCGGTCAGTGGTGCAGGAGGGGGACGATCTTTACGCAGATGGCGCCCATGATGGCGGAGGCGGGGATCGTGAGGACCCAGGCCATGACGATGTTGCGGCCAACGCCCCAGCGTACGGCGGATACGCGCTGCACGCTGCCCACGCCCATGATCGCGCCGGTGATGGTGTGCGTGGTGCTCACCGGGATGCCAAGCCAGGTGGACAGGAACAGCGTGAGCGCGCCGGCTCCGGAGGCCACCGCGCCGCTGTGCGCGCGCAGCCGGGCGATCTTCATGCCCATGGTGCGGATGATCCGCCAGCCGCCGGCCATCGTGCCGATGCCGATGACGGTGAAGCATGCGACGGCGATCCATTCGTGGGCGTGGATGTCGGGCTTCTCGGCTTTCCATATCTGGGTGAAGAGCAGGGCGGAGATGATGCCGATGGTTTTTTGCGAGTCGTTGGTTCCGTGGCCGAGGCTGTAGGCGGCGGCGGTGGCGATCTGGAGGTAATGGGAGCTGCGCTCGACAGCGCGCGGGTTGGCGCGGCGGCAGGCCCAGAGCATCAGCAGCATGAGGATGTGGCCGAGGATCAGGCCGATGAGCGGGGCCAGGATGATGAATTCGACGGTCTTGATGACGCTGCCGTTGTTGAGCACGCCGGCAAAGTGGCCGGCATAGGCGATGGCCGCGCCGCAGATGCCGCCGAGCAGCGCGTGCGAGGAGGACGAGGGCAGCCCGCCCCACCAGGTGATCAGGTTCCAGATGATCGCGCCGATGAGCCCGGCAAAGATCACGTCGGGGTTGACGTAATCGATGTGAACCCATTTCGCAACGGTGTTGGCCACGGCGAAGCCAAACACCCACATGGCGGCAAAATTCCAGAACGCGGCCCAGATGACGGCCGCGAACGGCTTCATGACGCGCGTGCCGACGATGATGGCAATGGAGTTGGCCGCGTCGTGGAAGCCGTTGACGAAATCGAAGAGCAGCGCCGTGATGACGATGAGGGCAATGAAGGGATGGCCGAGGACCTGGGGAATATCGCGAAGGAACTGTTCCATACCCTGTCCCCGGATCAGGCGTTCTTCACGACGATGCCGTGGATGACGTTGGC
>CAIVKH010000138.1 GCA_903906425.1 uncultured bacterium | reverse complement strand
CGCTTCCTGCGCCTGCGCGTCACGAGGCCGTAGGAAAAGTTTCAGACTTCCAATCATTGGAAAAATCCGCCTGCGCGTTTTCCAATGATTGGAGAAATTTCACCGCAGAGTTTCCAATGATTGGAAACCACCGCCCCCGCAAACTTCCAATGATTGGAAATTACGGAGCGGGCTGCGGCGCGTCGGACTGAATTTCACCGCGCATAAGTTTTGCGGCTGCACCGGCGAGGCGCAAATAATAGTCGGATGGCAGGCCTTCGTAGGTGACGAAATTTTCGCCGGGCGGTTTGCTGAGGCATTTGAAAATGGCGGTGCCTTCGTCCACTTCGTCGAACATCGCGACGTAAATCATGTTCGCTCCCGCGCGTTTCGCGGCGGTGATCTGGCTCCAGAAAAATTGTCCGCGGTTGCGCGGGATGTCGTCGAGGTGCGCGCCTTTCATGTTGTGCCACGAGAAGCCGGGATAGACGACGGGCATGTAATCGAGTTTGCGATCGGCGCACCACGCGATGTCGGGCTTGATTTCCTGGGCGGCGTGGCGCGCGACGTCGTTGGTGTTGCGGAGGCGGCCGACGGCCCACGGGCTGACGATGTCGGCGGCGGCGATGACATCATGAAGCGCGGGATCGGAAACGGCGTCGTGTTTGAGTTCGCGCCACCACGTCGGCACGCCGACCATGACGGTGCAGCCGTCGCTTTTCAAAAATTCGATGAGCTGCTTGCAGTCGGCAAGCGTGTATTTGCGATCATCGCTGAAGCCAATTCCCCACACGGTGACGACGGGCTTGCCGCGATGGCGGATGTAGGCGGGATCGTCGCCGATTTTCATTTTCGTTCGCAGCAGCTTCCAGTCTTCGATGACTTCGCCGATGCGGTTCGGGCCGAGGCCGGTGAGGTCGTACATGACGCCGTAGGCGCGGCCGTTCCGGTTTGCGCCTTCGCGGCAGTTCGCGAGCACGGTGTTGTTCTGGCTGAGAGAATTCGCCCCGCGAAGTCCGCCGGCGAAACGCTGCACGAAGACTCCGTCAATTCCGCATTCGCGCATCCAGCGGAAATGACGCAGCACGGTTTCTTTCTTGAACGAGCTGAAAACCTGCGCGGTGCGGCCGTCGGCAAAATGAAAATCCGTGTCGAATTTTTCGTCGGCGCCGAGTTCGGATACGTCGGGCCAGAGATCGACTTTGATGTTTGCGGGCGACGGAACGCCCGGTCCCTTGACCCAGTGGGTCCAGCCGCGGTTTGCGCCGTCGCCCTCGCAGTTGAACCAGCCCTGATAGCCGCACATGACTTTTCCAGTGAGCGTCGCGGTGTCCACGCCGTTTGAAACCGGTCCGGAATAGGGCGTGAGCGTCGCGGCGATCACTTCGTCGCGCGTGAGCTTGTCGGCGGCGCTCGCGGAAAGGACCGCGGCGAGCAGCAGCAGAAATTTCATCGCGAGGTTTTTCATGAGCGGCGGAGTGTAGGCGCAAACCGTGCCGCGACAATCGGGATTTCGCGCTGATGAAGGTTTGACGCAACGAATGCGGATGGCAACGATGCTGCTTTATTGAGGTGATGAATCATGGCTGATGTGAAGACGCCGAATGGCGATAAACTGAAAATGGATTCCGCGAATCTCTTCCGCGAGGAAACCTTCACGGATTTGAAGACCGGTACGATCACGAAGCTCACGCCGGTCCGCGCGGACGGCGCCGACGATCCGTCGAAGCCGGCGATCTTCGTCGCGAAGACGCAGGTTTACACGCAGATGGGCCTGATCCCGATCGAGGGCGAGATCGAGGCGAAGAACCTCGCCGAGGCCGTGGAAAAATTTCCGGAGGCCGTCGAGGCCGCGCTGGCGGAACTGGCCGAGCGTATCGAGCAGCGCCAGCGCGAGGCGTCGCGGCAGATCGTCACGCCCGACCAGCTCATGCGTGGAGGCGGCGGTATGCCGCCGGGCGGCTCCGGCAAGTTGATCATCTGAGCGCCGCGCTCATTTGCCGGCCGGAAAATTTCGGCGGCGCGAACGGAACTTTCCAATGATTGGAAAAGATCGTTGCGCAAGTTTCCAATCATTGGAAATCTCCGCGGCGTGACCGGACAAGCCGCGTTCGCCGCGGCAGGAGAGATGGAATGAAGCGTTGGATTTTGCGTTTCGTCTGCGCGACCGCCGCGCTCGCGCTGGGCGGCTGCCTGAAAGTCAAACAGCTCGTCGTCGTCAATCCCGACGGCAGCGGCAGCATCGTCGTCTCCACCGTATTTCCGCCGGAGACCGTCGCGATGATGACGCAGATGTCCGGCCTGCAAGACCACGGCGACGGTCAGGGAACGCTGCCCACTCCTCCCGACAGCATCTTCTACAACGTGGACCAGCTTCGCGACGCCGCGTCGCAGTTCGGCGAGGGTGTCACGCTGGAAAAATCGGAAAAAATCGACAAGGACGGCACGCGCGGTGCGATTGCGGTTTATACGTTCAAGGACATCAGCCGCGTGAAATTGAACACGCGGCAGAACATGCAAATGGGCGAGGCGATGAGCGCGATGAAGTCCGGCGTTGATGCCAGCGGCGGCGACTTCATCCAGTTCGCGTTCGCAAAAGGCGATCCCAGCCGCCTCACGATTTTAATGCCGCAATTGAAAAGCGCCGCGGGCGCGGAGGCCGCGCCGAAGAAAGCCGATGCACAGGTTCCACCCGAACTCGCCGCGCTTGGCGGACTCGGCGGGCTCGGTGCCGGTGCCGGCGCGATGTCGTTGCAGATGTTCAAGGGCATGGAGGTGAGCTTCGCGGTACAGGTCAAAGGGCAGGTCGTCAAATCCACCGCAAGCCATCAGGACGGCGAGCACAAAGACCGGTTCATTTTGCTCGGCATGAAATTCGACGAGCTGATGAACTCGCCGGAACTCCAGAAAATGGCAAACGAGAATGTCGGCGACCAGGCCGAGATGATGAAGAAGATCTATTCGCTCCCCGGCGCGCATCTCGAAACCAACCGCGAAGTCATCATCGAGTTCAAATAAATGCCGGCCCACGACGAATCATCGCAGCGAATGACGCGCGCCCTCTGGCTCGCGCTTGCGGCGATTCTCCTGGTCCACTTCGTCGCGCGCGTTCAGAACGTCGGCCACCTGCTCACATGGGACGAGGCGATGAACATCAGGACCGTCGTCTCGCACGTCGAGGGCGCGAACGACCAATATGCCGTCTGGTTCTCGCGGCATCCGCCGATGATGGCAACGATGCTGGCGTGGCTTGCGCCGCTCGAACGCGGGTTCATTCATCGCGCCGAAGTTCTCGCCATCGCGATTTCCTGCTGCGTCCTTCTCGCGCTCTTTGCTGTCGTGAAGAAAACCTTCGGCCCGCGAACCGCGCTCTTCGCCGCCGCCTGCTATGCCGTCATGCCCGGCGCAGTCTTCTACGACACGTGGATCAAGCAGGACGGACTCGTCGCCCTCTTCGGCCTCATCGCGATTCTGTTCTGGCTCCAACGCCGCGCGCTGATGGCGGGAATCTTTCTCGGCGTCTGCTGCCTCGCCAAGGAAAACGCGATCTACTTTGCCGCCGCGCTTTTCCTGCTCTGGCTATTCGAGCGCCCGTGGAACTGGCGCAACCTCGCGGCCATCGCCATCGCGCCGGCCCTCGTCGCCGGCTGGTGGTACGCCCTCTTCAGCACCGCCATCGCCGACCAGTTCTCCTTCGCCACCGGCGTACAGATCACCAAGGTCGAGCAATGGGACAAGCCGCTCCTCTATTTCTTCCAGAAACTCCCGCTCGACCTCGGCTGGCCCGGCCTCGTCCTCGCGATCATCGGCCTGGTTGTTTGTGGGGCAGACCGCCGGTCTGCCCGCGCAGACGGGGCCGTCTGCACCACGGCAGGCATCTGGCCGCTCGCCCTCATCGTGCCCGGCTATGCCATCCTCACCCTCATGCACGGCAAGGCCCCGTGGCTCAACATCGCCCTGCTGCCCGCCCTCGCCATCGCGCAAGGCGTCGCGTGCGACTGGATGCTGACCCGGCTCGTAAAGAATTTGAGCGCCATCATCACCGGACTCATCACCGGCGTCGCCCCGGTGCTTCTCGCCATGATCGCCTTGGACTTCATCATCAAGACCGACTACGAAAAATTCATGCAGCGGCAGGACTACGGCACCTGGCGCGGCGCCAACGCCTCGCGCGCCGCCGCCCTCGAACTCAAGAGCCGCCTGCGCCCCGGCCAGCGCGTACTCGTCACGCCCATGTGGTACTGGACCGACGTGCAGCAGGGCATCTGCCCCATCTTCACCTGTTACCTTGGCAACCCCTTCTCCCCCGAAATCCTGCACCTCGTCTATGGCCCCACCACCATGACCGCCGAAAAATTCGTGAAGACCGTCCGCGAAAAAAACATCGCCTGGGCCATGCTGGCCCCGCCCCCCGGCGACGGCGAAAAGCAGCTCCTCCAGCCCCTCATCCGCGCCTATCACCTCAAGCCCATCATCCCCGACGGCCAGATGAACTGCCTCTTCGACGTCCGCCCCCTGCGCTGAGCGCCCTCCATCGCACTTTCCAATCATTGGCAAAAACCGCGAACGCAGGCTTCCAATCATTGGAAACACTGGGAGCGGCGGCGTCCCGCCGCCGTCGGTATGGGAGCGGGGGCATCTTGCCCCCGTGGGCGGCAAGATGCCGCCCCTCCATGAAGACTTCCAATCATTGGAGAAAACCGTGAACGCAGACTTCCAATCATTGGAAACACTGGGAGCGGCGGCGTCCCGCCGCCGTCGGTATGGGAGCGGGGGCATCTTGCCCCCGTGGGCGGCGGGACGCCGCCCCTCCATAAAGAAAAGCGTCCCGCCGCCGGT